>PWGF01000075.1 GCA_003554375.1 Spirochaetaceae bacterium | reverse complement strand
CCGCCACAGCCAAGCTGATTCGGCTCCTGCGCATACCGGTCGTGGCCGCTCGATTCGAGGGCGGGTATTTCACGCATCCGCGCTGGAGTCCGCGCATGCGCCGCGGGATACTGCGGGTGCGGTTGGAGCTGGGGTTCTCGGCGGAACAGCTCTCCCGGATGCCCACCGGGGAAGTCGTCGAACGGCTCGAGCGGTTGATCGAGCACAACGAGTACGAAGCCGCCCCCCGCACAACCTACGGCAGCCGCGCTCCCGCCCGCGGAATCGAACGGGTGCTCTTCGCCTGTGCTCGATGTGGCGCGATCGGGGCGATCCGCTCTGCTCGGCACACGGCTCGATGCGATGTGTGTGGTCTGACCGTTCAGTGCACCGGGGACGGACAGCTCCTTCCGTTGGCGGAGGGCGGGAACGTGCCGCCGACTCCGCGGAGCATCCTTGAGTGGAACCACACGCAGCACGAGATGTTGCGCTGCCTCATCGAGGAAGCGGTTGCCGAGCGCCGGGCGGAGCCGCTATTCTCGGACGGACCACTGCGTTTCATGATCGGCCGGAAGTCCGACCCGCTCGTAACGCTCGGTTACGGGCGGCTCATCTGCTATGGCGACTGCTTGGAGTTTCGGGGATTCCGTTTTCGACCACAGCGGCCGGGGCGGCGATATCCTAGAGCGCCGATCCGCAACGCGGACGGGTCGTGGTCGCTGGTGTTCTCGCTGTCCGAGCTCGAAGGGACCAACGTGCAGAACCGCGAGCGGCTGGAGTGGTATGCGGACAGTGTTCTCTACCACGTGCGCGATCCGTACGAACGAACATCTGCCCTTAAGTGGCTATCTGCGGTGAACTTGCTGCGCCGGGCGGGAGCCGCTTCCGGGCGGTGAGCGCAGCTGACGATACGAGGAGAGCTGGAATGATCGAACCGAGAGTGCTGAAGGGGTTTCGAGACATGTTGCCGGCGCAAGAGCTACGCCGGCGCGAGGTACAGAGCAGGCTCGAGGAGGTGTACCGGGCATACGGGTTTGTCCCGATCGACACGCCTGTGCTCGAGTACACGGACGTGCTTCTGGGAAAGGGGGGCGGGGAGACCGACAAGCAGGTGTACCGCTTTCGCGATCACGGTGACCGCGACGTTGCCATGCGGTTTGACCTCACGGTCCCGTTCGCCCGCTATATGGCGGGTCACCTTTCCGAGCTCTACTTGCCGTTCAAGCGCTATCATATGGCGAAGGTCTTCCGGGGCGAAAACACCCAGCGCGGCCGATACCGGGAGTTCACGCAGTGCGATTTCGACATCGTCGGGGTCGACTCCTCTGCGGCGGACGTGGAGGTGATCTCGCTCATTCTCGACAGCTTTCGGGCTCTCGGAGTGCCTGAGGTGACAATCCGCGTCGCGCACCGTGGCGTATTCAGTCGCTTTCTGCACCGGCTTGGCGTCGCGGAGCAGACTACCGAGGTGCTTCGGACGGTGGACAAGATGGGGAAGGTCGGGCCGGAGCGTACGCGGCGCGATGTCGGCGAGCTCGTCGGAGAGCGCGCGGCAGAGGAAGTTCTTGCCTTCACCACCTCGGAAGGAGACAACCGGGCGACGCTTGAGAAGCTGCAACTCCTGAGCGGCGCCGACGGAAGCAGCGACGATCCGGCCCGGCGGCTGGAAGCGGTGCTCGGAAGTCTGGAGGAGGCGGGGATTGGAGAGGCCGTTACGCTGGATCCCTCGATAACGCGCGGCCTGGACTACTACACCGGAATCGTGTTCGAGACATTTCTAGACGCCCTGCCGGAGATCGGCTCGGTCTGCTCCGGCGGACGGTACAACGATTTGGCATCGCTCTATACCAAGCAACAGCTTCCCGGAGTCGGCGCGAGTGTCGGATTGGACCGGCTCATGGCGGCCTTGGAGGAGTTGGGCCAAGGCGAGCAAGCCGGCGGCATCGCCGCCGACGCGCTTGTGTTCTGCATGGAAGAGGGTCTGGTCGGCTACTACCACGCCATCGCTCGGGCGTTGCGGGAGAACGGGCTCCGCGCGGATGTCTTTCCGAGCGTGAAGAAGTTGGCTCGTCAGTTCAGCTTTGCGGAGAAGAAGGGGATTCCCTTTGCGGTGATTTGCGGTGAGGACGAGCGCGCCTCCGGCGTCGTGAACGTGAAAGACCTTCGGCACCGGGAGTCTGCGGAGCTCCCCACGGTGGCGGCGGCAGCGGAGTGGATTCGCGCGCGGCTATAGCCGGCCCGGAGCACTCGCGACGGCGTCGAACACCCCGGGCGCGGAACGGGAAGACAGCTGAGAGATGGATCTTTCAGAACTGGTCCCTTGGGGGCCCTCTCAGAACTGGTCCCACGGGGGCAGGTTGGGGTAAATCGGTGGGAAAAGTGCCTCTGCGAGGTTTTCCGCCTCTCCCCGAAATCGAATGCCGGAGTGCCGGGCGACCTCCGACGCTGGCGCAGATCCGATGAGGAGGTGCACTAACGAATCGCCGCCGATGATCTCGTGCTCGACTCCGGATGTCGAGTTGCCAGGGCCTTCCTCTGTCGCTCCGGGGCCGCCCTCCGCACTCGATTCGACTGCAACTTCCCCGCGGTTCAGGGCAAGAACCACCGATTCGCGCGAGTCGGCCAGTCGGAGCTTTCCGTGGTAGGAGGCTAATGCCGAGCGGTTGAGGCGAGCTTCGAGCTCCGGCTGCATTTCCCGGAGAGCAGCGCCGAGGGAGACGGTGCGCGCCATTGCCCCCTCGTTGGGCGTTCGTCTGATATGAGTGGTGCTCCGCTTCCATCGCAGCGCCTCGGTAAGCGGCGCTTCTGGGACAAGCCCGCGGAATACGACGTAGGAGCAGAGTTCTGCCCGAGCCCGCACCGACGCCGCGGCGAGTACGGCCTCCGGGCTCCCTGCATGGTCGATGACGACGAGATCGTCACCGTCAACCTTCACGATAAGGTATCCCTCCTCATTGGGGTCGTAGGAGTGCCAGCCGTATATCTTTGTGTGCCGAGGCCATCGGTTACCTCGAAAAGTCGGTCGCACCGCCGTCCCGCCCACGCCGGCATTCCACTGGTTATACACCTCCGCAAAGGCCGTGGGCTCGAACTCCGTTGCCGCGAGCGGAGGGGCTGTCTCCGGGAGCGGGAGGTCACGCACTGAGATGCGTTCCGTCCGTTCATTCCAGGCGCTGACGTAGCTGAAGCGATGGTAGAAGTTTGGTATACCGAAGAGTACCGAAACATGGTAGCCGCCGGCGGGAAGGGCTTGCATGACCGCTTCCGTTGTCCGGCGCATAAGCCCTCTTCCACGAAAATCACCGTGAGTTGCCACCGCGCCGACTCCGGCGACCGCCAGGGTCACGCATCCCACGCGCATGCGATAGCAATTCACGCCGAAGTGGGATACGAGGGTTTCCCCCAGGAATCCGATGCGTGACGCACGCCAATCGTAGAAGTTCTGGTCAACCGGGCCGGTCTGTTCTACTCTACGCTGCTCCCAGTAGTCACCGAAGGTCTTACCTTTAAGATCTACGATGGCTTCCCGGTCTTGTTGAGGGTCCGGAGATCGAAGTATCAATGCATTGTCCACGGACCTACTATCCGTCGACAACAAAGATTGAGTCAAGTGATCGATGCGGATCCCGCGATTCTCCACCGGTCCGCGGCGGCCCGAGGTTCGTCGAAGCCCGCATACCGCGGCAGCGATAGCGCTACCGGGGGCGAATCGATTGGACGTTTCTGCTATCATGCACGCGATGGATCCCCGAAAGCTACCGGTATACGAGGAACGGGAGCGCATTGTACGGGCGCTCACGGACAACCAGGTCATTGTCGTCGAAAGCCCGACCGGAAGCGGCAAGACTACCCAGCTTCCCCTCATTCTCTACGAGGCGGGGTTTGCCGGCAGGAGTCGTATCGGGGTAACCCAACCCCGACGGATCGCCGCAGTCAGCGTCTGCGAGTACATCGCACGCCAGAAGGGGGGCGAAGTCGGAGGGCTGACCGGGTATAAGATGCGGTTCGAGGACATGACGGGGCCGGAAACTCGGCTCAAGATCATGACCGACGGCATCCTTCTTCAGGAGCTGAAGGCAGACTACTACCTGTCCGAGTACGACGTCATCATCGTGGACGAAGCGCATGAGCGCAGTCTGAATATCGACTTTATCCTGGGACTTCTCAAACGGGTGCTTGCGTACCGCCCCGAGTTCCGTGTGGTGATCTCTTCGGCGACGATCAACGCCGAGATCTTCTCCGAGTACTACGACGAGTGCCCGGTCGTTCGTATCGACGCACCGATGTACCCGGTCGAGGTCAGATACGAGCCACCTCCATCACGCACCTCTCGCGAGGACCTGCTGTACCGGATTACCGAGATTGTGGAGCGAACGTTGGAGGAAGGACCGGAAGGTGACATCCTCATCTTCCTCTCAGGAGAGCAAGACATCAAAGATTGCATGGCACATCTTATCGCCATGTCCTTTCGGAAGTACCTGGATATACGGCCTCTGTACGGCAGGTTGAGCAAGGAAGAGCAGGAACAGGTCTTCGACCCGCCTCGAGAAGGGCGGCGAAAGGTGGTGGTAGCGACCAACATCGCTGAGACGAGCGTTACCATCGACGGGATCACCACGGTAATCGATCCCGGTCTTGCGAAGCTCAACTACTACAACCCGCGTACGTTCACCTCGAGCTTGGTGGAGGGGCCGATCTCACGCGCAAGCGCGAACCAGCGCAAAGGACGTGCCGGCCGCACACAGCCTGGGGTGTGCTACCGGCTCTACGACCAAGAGGACTTCCACCGGCGGCAGCTCTTCACGACCGAAGAGATCTACCGCACAGACCTGTCGGAGGTCGTGCTCCGGATGGCGGAGCTCGGCATCCGTGACTTCGAAGGGTTCGACTTCATCTCGCCGCCTTCCAAAAGCGGTATCGTGGGAGCAATCGAGACTCTTAACCTCTTGGGGGCGCTGGAGTCCGATCGAACGCTTTCGGACATTGGGCAAATGATGGCGCGATTCCCGCTGATGCCGCACCACAGTCGCATGATCGTGGAGGCCATTCGCAGCTATCCCAACGTCATCGCGGAGACGATCGTTGCAGCGTCGTTCTTGACGTCGAACACTCCCTTTCTCCTGCCTGAAGGAGAAGAGGTGGAAGCACGCCGGGCACACCACCGTTTCCGCGATCGAGGCGGCGACTTCGTGTCGTATCTGCGGCTGCTGGACGCGTATCGAAGCTCTCGCAAGAAACAGGGGTTCTGCCGGCGCAACTACCTCGATACGCGCACCATGGCCGAGATTCGGAACGTGGCTGACCAGCTGGGCGAGATCGTTTCCGAAGAGTTTCGCGTAGCCGTCTCGAGCGGAGGACCGATTCCGGACTATCTCTGTGCGGTGGCCACGGGCTTGATCCAGTTCGTGTGCGTGAGGACCGGGAAAACCACATATCGGAGCCTTACCGCCGAGCGGATCCAGATCCACCCGGGAAGCGTCATGTTTCGCGAGACCCCGCGCTTCATCGTAGCGGGAGAGATCGTGCGTACGTCGCGCATGTACGCCCGCTCGGTGAGTCCGCTGGAGCGGGAGTGGGTGGAGCGGATATCGCCGGATTTGGCTTCCCGGTTCATCGACACCGACCGGCCGGGTTCGATACAGAAGGCGCGCGAACGCGACACAACCTGGGAAGTCCAGATCGGCCGACGTACCTTCACGCTCAAGCCCTACAAAGGCAAGAAGAAGATCGCCATCCTTCCGTGGCGAGACGTAGCGGCGTTGGCCCGCGACGACAACCTCTTCGTGCCCCCACCGCACGCGAATCTGCGCGGCACGGTGGTATATGAGAATCTCGAGTTTCTCACCGGCGAGCGGGTCGGGAGTATCCTTGAGATTGCCAAGTGTCTGGAGCTACCGCGGGACCTCGTGGACGGTGGGCCGAGAGGGCGGAGCTTCTCAAGCGACTCCGAGGATCCGACCATGCTCGACGCGGTCTCGCTGACGCTGTGTCTGGCTAAGCTGAAGAAATCGAGTAGAAGGCTGGGCTTTCTCTGCCTGAAGACGGACGGGAGCGGGCGCTACTGGTTGAAACCGACCAAGAGCTTCTACTACGCAGTGGATGAGAGCCTGGCGAGCCTGGAGGTTCTGGTCGACGAGCTTGCCGATAAAGGGCGGGACGAGAGCATTCCGCCGGTCAACACGACCTATCGCAGGCTCGTCACGATGATTGAAGGCGAGTAGGGGTGCCGGCTCGTCGGCCCTTCGAGCCGGGCGGGGCTCGG
>PWGF01000542.1 GCA_003554375.1 Spirochaetaceae bacterium | reverse complement strand
GGTCAGGTACGCGGTGAGCGCGTCGTGGCTGACGCGAACCTCTACGGCACTATCACGGCGCCGAGTGATTGGAAGCTGCTTCACTTCGCCCCCCTCTTCCAGCGCCCGTTCCAGCTTTCGCTCTATCGAAGTTGCGTCCAAGAGAAAATCTCGGCGAAAGCCGAGCGATTCGGCCTCGCTCAGAACCTCATCCCCGCTTGGGAGCTGCCCCCCGTGTGTACCCCGCTGCAGGGTCAGATAACAGCTCAGTTTGTCACGAGCTATCTCCAGGCTCCACCGGTGTTGCCGACAAGGGACGACATCCACCCAGTTGACCCCGCGACGGACGACCCCGTCCACGGATGCTACCACCAAAGCGCCACGGCGTTCTGCTCCGCTGCCCACCAACGCCTCAACCTCGCGCGGTTCGTCAGGCTCGATCGTCTTGCCGTATACGG
This sequence comes from Spirochaetaceae bacterium, assembly GCA_003554375.1. Lineage (GTDB taxonomy): Bacteria > Spirochaetota > Spirochaetia > DSM-27196 > SKKC01 > PWGF01. The sequence goes on along the minus strand of PWGF01000542.1, from coordinate 5,820 downwards.
TGCGCCCCGGCACTCCCGATGCCGGCGGATCGATCTCGGCAATCACTTCTCCCTTCTCCGCGAAACCAGTCGCGTGTAGTGTAGGATCGATCTGGACGGGCACGTACCGAACGTGCGTCTTCTTCGTCCGCGGTCGGTTAGCTTGAGGGCGGTGCTTTCGGCGAGCTAACCCGAACAACCCCCGCTTCTTGTTGCACGGCTTCGCAGGAGCGTCGTCACTTCCCACCGGTTCTCGGACTTGCCGGAACACCTCCGGCGGAGAAGCTGCGGCAAGCACGGTCTCGGCGAGATCGCTCATCTCGTCCGGGATTGGCGGCGTCTTGAGAATAATGCGCTCCGGACGACCCGGCGTTGGAGGGGTGCCACGGGAGATAACGGCCTCAAACGAATCGCGATCCTCCTGGAGGGCTTCTTCCATAGCCGCCTCAACCGCTTCAAGATCAATATCTGTCTTCATCCCCTCCCGCCGTGCGATATGTTCGACGAGCTCCGGCGTGACACGCTTGTCGTCCTCCCGGCGAGCCACGACTGCGCGTGCTTCGAGGTGGTCCGGATCGCTCTGAATCCGTACAGTTCCGCGGAAGGGGTGCTGGTGCTCAGTTTCACCTTTGGCGTTCATGGCGGCTCGAGATCGGGTTTTCTGAAGAGGCATCCGAGCTCATGCTCGTTTGCCGCTTATCCAACCGGCGCTTCTGCGCCAAGACTGACGTCCTTTGCGCCTGCTCCACTCGTCGAAGTAGTAAGTGGGTACGGCCGACGACGACAACACTACTCCACGAACCCCTGTTGGATAGCTCGAACGAGTTTTGACTTAATCAGGTTATTCTCCTTCTTCAGTTGGTTGATCTCGATTTGCTGCATCTTGATCGTCTCGACAAGGTCACCAGTGGATAGCGCGCCGCTGTGCAACAGATCCTCGACGTAGCCGAGCTTTGCCGAAAAATCCGCCTCCGCCTCCAGAGCGGCCTCCTGAAACGTCTGATCGAGGTCTCCTCCCTCGACCACATCGTCTTCCTCATCGCTCTCCAACTGTACCAGCTTGTCTGCGATCCGATAGACTGCCTGAGCAAGGACGGACTGAGGCTTGTAGCGGATAATGGGCAATCGCGCACTTAGCGCGACGTCCTGGAGGTCATCCCGATATATTACCCCGGTGTGCTCGAGCTCGAGCCCTAAGTACTCTCTGCAGGAGCGCCGAAGCTTGTTCGCTTTCTCCGCATCCTTGGGATCCTCTAGTAGGTTAAGAATCAGGCGCGGTTGAAGGCTGCGAACCGCGTGTGCGCACTCCGGATAGTGCTCCGGATCCACCTCTTGAAGCTTCTCCAGCAGATTGGGGAGATAGATTCGCTTCAATGCCTCTCCGTCTTTCCGCAAGGAGTTGATATAGGAGTTGCCCGAGCTCTTGCGCGGCAACCGCGCCGTAATAGCTCGAAAGAGCACGTTCTTGAGAAAAAGGTAGGCGTTCACGGTAGCGGTAGGGGTCGGCGTCGTCACGACCATGCCGTGCCTGGCCGTGAGGAAGAAGTCCAGGGTGTTGTAATTCGTTCCTGCGCCCAGGTCCAACACTAGATAGTCCGTATCCAGATGCGTGAGTTTGTGAATGAGACTTCGTTTCTGGTTGGCCGTCACATTGGCAAGACCGGGGATCTCGCCGTCACCGCTGATGAACCGCAAACCCGGATACTCTGTTTCCACCACCGCTTCATCGAACTTGTGCTTCCCGCTCGTGAGCACCGATCCCAGGCCGCGGCCGGGAGATCTGACGCCCAGGATGAGATGCAGATTCGACCCTCCAAGGTCCAGGTCTCCGAGGACCACCCGGCGATTCGCTTCGGCAAGCGCGATCGCCAGATTGGCAGCAATCAACGACTTGCCTACGCCCCCTTTCCCGCTCGCTATGGGGATGATGCGCATCTATTCCCCCCTACGCCTCGGTTCCGAATCGGATCCGGTGGGCGTGCTCCGCTCGGAATTCCGGTTGGAGGCGGCCGAGGGGCTTCGCTCTTCCTTTGGATTCTCAGGCGCGGGGAACGCTGCCGTGGAATCTGAGGTGGTGTCCCGAAGCTCCTCTCCATGAGCGGGCTTTGCGGCCGCGTCTGAGCGACTGCCGGAAGAGTCTGCGTTGCCGGTGAGGCGATACGCATGGGTCTCCGCCCGGTACGAGATAAGATAGGTAAGGATAATCAGATCCAGGACCAGAGTTGCCGAGGTCACCAGAGCCGAGGCGGACAGCCTCAGCATCGTGGCATCACCGGGCTGCATCCAAGCCGGCACCACGGCCGCTGCGCCGGCGAGAGTGCCGAGAAGCTTGCCCAGGGTCAAGACCGGCACGTACGCTCGATAGCGCAGCGGGAACCGGCCGAGGAGGAGGAAGCTTGCCGCGAGCGCGAGTTGTGGCGCGCCGAACCACACAATCTGGGTATGATACTGCAAGCTGACTTCAGTCAAAGACGGGCGGAGTACAATGAGTATGAGCAGTACAAAGCGGACAACTTCCCATCCCGCTGCGAAAAAGAACATGCGAGCGGATTTCATCTCGCGACGAGTGTACGGCGCCGGCGGTATGGGGTCAAGCCGGCTGCTTGGGATCTTGGGATTGCCGTGCAGCGTCAGAGAAACGGTTAGGGCAAACTCAGTTGGACAACGTGTCCGGACGCGCGGCGGCGGGGCCCGGACTTGGAGGCTTGCCGGGAGCTCGCGGTGGTGTGGTGAGGGGGAAGTACTTGCTTCAGTGGCTCTTCGCCGCCGCCGTGAAACGTACTAATCCAACTTCGTTTGGCGCGGAGCAACAGTGCGGGGGTGTGTTCGCTCAATCACTTTTGCTATATTCTGTACTGGAGAGGTTATTTGATATGAAACCGATGAACAGAAGGACGGAACGGCTGCTGTGGGTCGGCGTTTCGACGTTCCTTGTTGCGTGTGTTCTTGGGCTTCTGTTGTCGCCGACGGTGCTCGCGGAATCGCCGAGCGACGACAGCGAAAGCTTAATCGAAAGTTTTGAACAGGTTTTCCGGTATGTGGAGGAGAACTTCGTCGACGAGAAAGACCCTCAGCAGCTCATGCAAGGTGCGGTGAAGGGGCTCTTCGAGAGTCTCGATGATCCACACTCCTCTTATCTCTCTCCAAGTGAAATGGAAGGGCTCTCCGATATCACCTCCGGTCAATTCGGCGGAGTCGGTATGTACATCTCGCAGGGGCGCGAGCGCGATGGAGAGGGGCCTTTCATCGAGGTCGTAGAGCCCATCCCGGATACGCCTGCGTTCCGTGGTGGTGTGCGCGTCGGCGATGAGATCATCAGCGTCGAGGGGGAATCGACTGAGGGTCTCACCACCGAAGACGTGGCGAATCGACTGCGAGGTCCCAGAGGTACGGAGGTGACGTTCACGGTTCGGCGTGGGACGGAGAGTATCGAGTTCACCCTGGAACGCGAGGAAGTGGAGGTGCCCACCGTCCGGGACGCTATGATCGAAGACGAAATCGGCTTCATGCGCGTATCCAGCTTCACTCCCTTCACTGCCGAGCGCATGCGGGAAGCCGTCGCAAGTTTCGAGGCCGAGGGATATAGCGGGCTCGTCATGGACCTGCGTGGCAACACAGGGGGGCTACTCCGTGCGGCAATCGATGCGGCGAATCTCTTCATGGACGAGGGGCTCATCGTCGGTACAACCAGCCGCATCGAGCACGAAGATCAGGAGCACTATGCCGACAGCGGTAGCACCGTTGTCCCTTCGGATATTCCCGTTGTCGTCCTCGTCAATGGGGCTTCGGCCAGTGGAGCCGAGATCCTCGCGGGAGCACTTCAGGACAGTGGGCGAGCTGTAGTCGTAGGTGAGAACACGTTCGGCAAGGGGAGCGTCCAGCAGGTGCATCGTACCGGCGCCATCGAAGGCGGCTTCCGCTTAACGCTTTCTCGTTACTACACGCCGGACGGCACCTATATCGACAAAGACGGAATTGTGCCGGATCACGAAGAGGAAGAGCCGCGCCTGAGTACCGAAGAGGAGAACGAGCGTGCCGACTTGATGGGAAGTGGCCGCATCGACGATTTCCTGGACCGGCACGACGGCGATCCGGGAGAGGAGGCGCTCGACGAGTTCGTCTCGGAGCTTGGGGAGGAATACGAGCTTGGAGAGTCGTGGATGCGGCGCATTGTCCGTGAAGAGCGGCTTCGCCGGCAGAACGTGGCGCCAGTCTACGATCTCGACTGGGATACGGTTCTTCAGAAGGCCGTACAGCTCATCCGCGACGGCGAGGTCGCGGTAAAAGGCGAATAGTCTTTCGGGAAGATGCAACGCCTGGTGTTGCCTGAAGATCCCGACGAGAGGGGTGAGCTGACGCTTAGCGGGAGGCGGTTTCACCACCTCTGCAGGGTCCGGCGCCATCGAGTGGGGGACCGTTTGGAAGCGATAGACTCGGCGGGGCGGCTCTACGAGTGCGTCCTCGCCGAGGTAGAATCCTCGTGGTGCCGTGTGCGCGTGATACGCCGAGACCATGCCACGGCGGCTCAGTGTGCCACCGAGGTTCCCGCGGGGGCGCGCCTTGAGCTTGTCCAGTTCCTGCCCAAGGGCCGAGCAATCGATACGATCGTTCGTCAAGCAACCGAGTGCGGCGTGGCCGCAGTATTCGCTGTCTCCGGCGAGCGGAGCGTCGTACGTTTTCGCGACGGAGATCGAGAGAAGAAGGAGAGCCGATGGGCGCGGATAGCCGCGGAGGCGGTCCAGCAGAGCGGCGCGCCGGTGCTCCCGACCGTCCAGGCTGTGGAGGCGTTGGACGCGTTGCCGTCGGTGCCGAACGAGGGGTTGGGACTGGCATTTGACGCCGACCCGCTTGCAGGAATGCCCTTGCACAAGTACCTTGACAGCGTTCCGAATACGGTGCGCTTGGTCATTGGCCCGGAAGGAGGATTCTCTCCGAAAGAGCGCGATACGCTCGCTCGTTCCGGTTATGGCCTCGTGCATCTTGGAACTCCGGTACTCCGTACGGATACTGCGGCAGTCTATGCGATCGCCGCGGTTCAGGCTGTTGCAAGGGAGAGACAAGCGTGGAGAGGCAAGGAGGCGTCCCGGGAGTAGCGCGTCGTAACGTAGTCGACGTTCCCGTGGACAGCGTGGACAAAGAGCAAATCCCTGAGATGGTGCAAGCGATGGTAGCCGACGGAGGGTACCATCAAGTTGCGTTGGTGACTACGTGGGATCTGATTCGAGCTCGGTGGAACGTGCGTTATCGCCGCTGTCTGAGGGAAGCGCTTGCTGTACCGGTCGGCACCGGCATCGTTCGGGCTGCCCGGGTATTGCGCGGTCCGGCGGTGCGGAGGTATACGCCGTACAAGTTTCTGGTTCATGTTTTGAGCGCTCTCGCGGACCGCGACGGTTCCGTGTACGTGTTGGGGGGAGACAAGGCCTCCCTTCAGACAGTAGAGCGCAATATCAAGGCAACGTTCCCCGGTATCCGAGTGGTGGGACGGTACAGCGGTTACTATCCGGAAAACATGGAGCGGAACATTCTCACCGCCATTCGAAAGGCCCATCCAAACCTGTTGATCGTTGGTCCCGGAGTCGCTCGTGGTGACCTTTGGGTGTTCGTTCACCGGAAGCTTTTCAATCCCGGAATGGCGGTATGGAGCCCGGAAGTATTTGAGATCTTCGCTGACCGGCGCCCAAACCCCGCGCGCTCGCAGCTGAAGCGCGGGATAGCAGGTTTTGGGGGGCTGCTTCATCGCCCGTGGCGCGTTGTCCGGGGCCCGGTATATCTGTGGTTCGGGTTGCTCATCGCCGTACACCGGTTGCGGGGACGTTAGCCGGTCGCCTGCAAACGATCATC
>PWGF01000423.1 GCA_003554375.1 Spirochaetaceae bacterium | reverse complement strand
ATAAAATAATATGCCTGCATCTTATCAGATTATTTCAGGAAGGAAACTACTGTAGGTAAATACCCTGCTTTAAAATGTGAAATTTGTACTGATATATTTTACTGGTTTACACGGGTAATTCACATCTATCCTAGATAAAACCTCACAATAATTTTGTTTAGCAAAGCGTAAATGTCGATAATTGACAGTAAATATAATAAAACGTCAGGGAACCCGGTACCAACCATACAAAGTGAAAGAGGTTGAAAGTGAACCAGCAGGTACCGAGGAAATAAGTTTGAATCTAAGATATGAGAGAACTGAGACTGAGATAGAATTAAGTGAAGAATGGCAGCACATAGTTCATTAACTCAGCTCTACAGGTGGCTTTTCAGTATTAAAAAATCTGCAGTAGGAGAAAAGCCAACAGCTTGAACTAATTACTAATAAAGATTCACTTAGATCCCTAAATTAAATTTAGCAAATAGAAATATATGAGGTAAAATATACGGAAATGCCAGGTGGCCTGAAGTCTGAAATTATGGCCGCCTGGTATTCATTTTTGATAAGTCATTTATGTATTTCAGATGAAATCATTACAAATATTGCAGTTTGCTATGAAAGAACAGCTCAAAACAATTATCTTAAGAACTGGAACACTGTGATAAAGTAACATGCCTGCATCTTATCAGATTATTTCAGAAAGGGAAACAACTCTGGGTAAATATATCCTGTTTTAAAACGCAGGATTTGTGCTGATATATTTTGCTGGTTTACACGGGCAATTCGCATCTATTCTAATAAAACCTCAGCAATAATTTTTTCTTTAGCAAACTGCAAATGTCGATAATTGACAGTAAATATAATAAAACGTCAGGGAACCCGGTACCAACCATATAATCATGGTTATCGTCATTCCAGCATCATTAACATAAGCTATGCTGTATTATATAATATTATTGAAGTTATGCAGGAAATGTGAAGATGTCAGAATGAATCTGGCTTTTTACTTTCATGTGTAGGGTGGTTCAGGAAATAGTGGAGTAACTCAGCAATATTGTTGTAGTATTATACTCCTGCCAACATTGTGAGCAATATGTGAGAGGGAAGCAAGCAAATAAGACAGAAAAACACACTTGTAATAGGCATTTTAGTAGAGATTAGGGGGCAAAAATAGTGGGGAAGAATAGGGTGAGATTGTTGTTATTTGTGCTGGTAAGTGTTTTTCTCTTCAGCACAGCCACAATAGGTGCAGAGGATAATGCTCAACTCACAACTGACTGGGGCTATATAACGCCTTATGGGGGCATAAGCTACAATACATATAATTTAGATAAGCTCAATGAATATGTTGAACCCTATAATGTAGAAGAAATTACTTCAGGGGTGGCTTTTTATCTGGGTGCCCGCCACTGGTTTGCTGAGGATGAATTTCTGGAGGATGCAGCCCTGGGTTTCGAGTTTGAACGGATGAGCATTTCCTATGATGATATAGATATTTCAGCTTCCAATATGGGTTTTCTGCTAACAGGAGCCTACCGACCTCCTGAACTTACAGAAAATATGCCTTTGGATGTTCGCATAGTTGGAGGTGGAGGCTTCTATAGAGGCTCTCTTTCAGAGTTTATTGTGGACGACGATTCCTTCTGGGGACCAGGATTCAAGGTAGGACTTGAGGCTGATTATTCCGTAACTGATGATATAAAATTAGGAGGCAGAGCAGGTTATCGGTATTCCAATCCTCACAGTGAGGGCGATCTTGACTTCAGCGGATTTGAGCTGGCAGTACAGGCTGTCCTGGACATTTGATGCTGAGCTTAAGCTGGCAGTAAAAGAGTGGGGGGAATAGAATTGAACATAAAAATAGATAAGTTTATCGGCCTGACATTAATAGTGGTTGTATTTGGGGTTTTGCTGGCAGGCTGTACCACTGAGCCCCCGGTAGAGGAGGAAAGAGTTATTCTGACTGTGGGTATAGAGGTTGAAGAAGGGGGAATAGTTGAGGTTGAAGGAGAGCCAGCAGAAGCCGGGGAAGAGTTTATGTTTGCAAAAGGCTCAGAAGTAACACTTGAGGCTGAGCCCGAGGAAGGCTATGAGTTTGTGGGCTGGGATATAGGTGATATGACCTCCCCAGATTTAGAGATTGCAATAAATGTATATGAAGATATAACGGTGCAGGCTAATTTCGTGGATGCTGAAAAGGAGTTTAAGGTTGAGTATGAAAATCCTCGCCAGGGTGTAATCACTGCCCGCTATGATGATGAATCTGTATTTTCGGGTGATATGGTAGAAGCAGGGGCGGATGTGGAGTTTGAAGTAATTATCCTGGAGGAACCCAGAGGCTATGAGGTTGACAACTGGCTGGTGAATGAGGAAGAGCTGGCAGAGGAAGATGAACTTATATATGTGCATGAGAATCTAGGTGAGGATATTGAGGTGACAGTAGAGCTGAAAGAGACTGCCTTTTTTGCAGTGGAGATAGAGGGGCTTACCTACAGGATCGATGAGGCTGAGGAGAAGGTAGAGATAACAGTTGACTATGTGGTAATAAATGAGGGGCTGGTTGAAGATACTCAGGATATAGAGTTTGAAGTAGATGGTGATATTCAGGATGAGGAAGAAGTGACACTTGAGGCAGGAGATAAATATGGAGAGGAAGATGAGGAAGGTCAGTTTGAGCTGGTAATAGATAAGTATGATGAGGATGAGTATGAGCTGGCAGTAATTAGTGAAGATGACAGAGATGAGATAAAGGTCAAGATAGAATATGTGACAGGTGAGCTGAAAGTTGATGTCATCTGGGAGCTGCCACCTTCTGCTCCCGAAGATGTGGAGGCACATGTTATTAAAGTGGTAGAAGAGAAGGGTATACTGATAGAATGGAGTGAGGTTAATGAAGCTGAGGAATACAATGTAGTAAGGCAGCAGCCTGAGCTGGCAGATGAGGGAGAATGGCGGGTAGTAGGCACAGCCCCAGCCCAGGAAGCATTTTATATAGATGATGAGGTTGAGGCTGGCAGAGTTTACAGGTATGCTGTGGTAGCAGTAAATGAAAATGACAAAACCAGTGATTACAGCAAGCCAACCGAGGAAGTGTCATTTTAAATAGATACTATGAAAAAACACCTAAAAGGGGGTGGTAGAGAGATTTAAGATTGGATAAGAATTGGAAATCATGGGAATTAGAACTTTTCAGCTGGTAGGAAGACTTAACAACTACCACATCAATTAAGGGGGAAATTAATTTATGACGTCAGGAAAGATTAAAATAGCAGGAGTTTTATTTCTTTTGCTGGCTTTTGTGGTTACAATGTCCGCATGTGATATGACCAGTGATGAAACTGTTGAAGTCAGTGAAAATGGTGAGCTTATAGTTACTGCTGACATGTCAGAGATGGAACTTAGGACACTGGAAACACAGACTGATGGCGAAGTTGACACCATGAGCACTGTAGATCAGAGGTTCGAAAACTATAAGGTTGTACTTTACATTGATAGTGATGAAGAAGAAAGTGTAGATGCTGACTATGATGAAGATGAAAAAACATTTGTTGAAGAAGGTACCGATGATGAAATTGGTTTTGAAGTTGAACTTGCTCCAGGCGCTTATGATGTAGAGGTATATCTCAGAGGAGAATACACAGAGAATGAAAGTGAAGTTGATATTTCCTTCGGCTATAAAGATGATATTGTAGTTTATGAAGGTGAAACCACTATAGAAACTGTAGATGTTGATTTGAACGATGGAGCTCTGCATCTTACAGCCGATGTGCCTGATGATGCAGATAACGGTAAGTTGGATCTTGTAGAATTGCGTGAGTTTGATGGAGATGATCCTTATGATGTGGAGTACCAGAAAGAAGATTGGAATGGTGAACTTGTAGAATGGGGTAATTACGAAGATGTCCCCGCTGAAAGACAGGAAGATGATTTAGCACCAAGACAGTATGAGATATATGTTGAGTGGACAGATAGCTCTACAACTGAGGGAGACCACGAACAGAGACTCTCAATTCATGTATTGCCTGGAGTTGAAAAGGCTGTTAATATAACCTTTCTAGATGGCGAGATGCAGATTGATATTGATTACGAACTCCCACTTGAAGCCCCGGAAGATGTATGGATTGATGAGGATTCTCCTAATAAATTGCGTTGGGATGAAGTGGATGAGGCTGTAAAATACCATATAGTCCGTAAAAATGTAAGCGACTTTACTGATGAAGACGATCGTTACTGGGAGGTTGTTGCAACGGCAGAGGATATTCCTTATGAAATAGATATAGAAGATCGTGGAGAGGATGAACATTATGAATTTACTGTTGTAGCTGTAGATGAAGAGGGCTTAACCAGTGACTACAGTGAAGAGACTGCAGGTTATCCTATTGATATTACCTCTACAACCGCCAATACTGCAGAGGAATTAATTTACGCAGCTTCTGCAACTTATATTGAAACAATTGAGTTAGGTAATGATATAGATGTAAGTGAAGCAGTAGGCTCAAATCAGTTTGAAATTCTGAGCAGTGTAGAAATAGATGGTAATGGACATTCAATAGAATTTGACCAGGAAGAATATGATTCACAATTTGGCAGGCCAGCAATAAGAGCTATGGAAGGAGATATTGAACTTAGGAACCTTGAAGTTGTCCTAATACCTGGTGCAGCCAATGAAGAAAGAGATGATGATACAACATTTGCCCAGGGTGTAAAAGTGGAAGATGCTGATGCAGACCCTGACACTGCTGATAGCAGTGATGGTGTAGATTCAATGGTACTTGAGGATGTAGATATAACTCTAGATGACCAACATGAGGTTGGAAATGCTAATACAGCAGGACTCGGCATTCACATTGATCCTGAAGATATTGAAGCGGTGGATGTAGATATAGATGGCTTTAAAAATCCATATTATCCTGATGAACTAGAATTTACAGAAACAGTAGATAATGAAGGAGACTTTATGGATGCACTGGATGATGAAGAGGTAAATACTATTAGACTGGAAGCTGATATGGATGTACACGAAGAAGTAGGCTCAAACCAGCTTGAAATCCTGAGAAGCGTAGAAATAGATGGTAATGGATATTCAATAGAATTTGACCAGGAAGAATATGACTCTCAATTTGGCAGACCAGCAATAAGAGCCATGGAAGGAGATATTGAACTTAGAAATCTTGAAGTTGTCCTAATACCTGGTGCAGCCAATGAAGAAAGAGATGATGATACAACATTTGCCCAGGGTGTAAAAGTGGAAGATGCTGATGCAGACCCTGATACTGCTGATAGCAGTGATGGTGTAGATTCAATGGTACTTGAAGATGTAGATATAACTCTAGATGACCAACATGAGGTTGGAAATGCTAATACAGCAGGACTCGGCATTCACATTGATGAAGAGGCTGTTGAGTGGACGAATTTATTTATAGAAGGTTTTGAAACATCCTGGTATGTAATAGATTAATTAAGAATACAAATCAAAAGATGCAAACAATGCACTAGCAGCCCTACATTACAAATGAACCACACAATAACCAAGTACCAAAAAGCACCCCATCACCTGGAGCGATTAGGTGGTGGGGGTTGCCTCCAAAACTCACCATGAAAGTTACACAGCCCAAAAGGCATGCAGTTCCCCATCTTCTCACACCTGAGGGGGTGGGGAGGTCTGCTTGTCTCAGGGTTGAGTTGGTGACATGTAGAACACTAAAAACAAGCAGACTATATTACCACAAGCTTGTCATTTCTATGCCAGTTACAGTTGAATACTAACCACAGTAGAACCTGCCAGAATGTTCAATTAACCTGGTGGGTCCTTTTTTTGTTATATGTTACCGAAAACCTACAAAATAGGAGAGATAATGTGGGTGCATCAGGAATAGTTGTCATATGGTACCTATAAGTGCAAAATTAGGCATTCAACCACAAAAGGGGGGTATTCCATGCCAAACTCTAACAAGCTGCCAGATGTGCTGACTGAGGCCGAGCAGGAGAGCTTGCTGTCACAGCCCAACCCCAGATATCCCACGGGGCAGAGAAATTATACCTTGTTCAGAAATCATGCTGGATACGGGGCTCCGCTCATCTGAAGCAGTGAATCTCAAATGGGAGCATGTAAATCTCATGTCGGGCAAGCTCATGGTTAAGGAGGGCAAGGGAGCTAAGGACAGAAACCTCTGGCTTGACGCTGATAACATTGACCTGCTCTGCGTTTCTGTAAAAATATTGACAGGCTTTCATTTGTCAGATTCACTTTTGTGAGAAGAAATCTAAAGATAGTTTTTTT
>PWGF01000540.1 GCA_003554375.1 Spirochaetaceae bacterium | reverse complement strand
TCACCGTATGCCCCGCCCCGACGTCACCCACCCTGATCACGTTGCCGGCAAAGGTAAGCAGCAATGGTCGCGCCCGCTCCACTAGATCGGCGTCGCCTCCTACCGGCAGCATCCAATTCCCAACCGTGGCGGGTCTTCCCAATATTGGAGCATCGATGAAGCCCGCCTGCCGAGCATCACACCACTCTGAGACCTGCCTTGCGGTCCCAGGAGCCACGGTACTGGTGTCTATAACAACATGTCGTTTCTCTAGAGCACCAACAAGGCCTCTATCTCCGGTCACGACCTCGATGACTGCCTCCGGCCCAGGCAGTGACAGTATTATCCAATCCGCGTGCTCGGCCACTTCCCGAGGGGACGAAACGAATTCGGCACCGAGACTGACTGCGTACTCCCGTGCTCCGCTGGTGATGTCTGTAGCAGTAACGCGATATCCCTCACGAATCACCCGCTCCAGTACGATCCGGCCCATCGTACCTACCCCGATTATCCCAACAGCGTCATGCAACGTCACACCTCCCCGCCCAGCGCGGAAACCACGTCGGGGCTTATGCCGCCCTCGGCATCTTTGGGACAGGGGATTCCCAGAATATGGGCCACGGTAGGAGCGATGTTACAAATGTCGAGAGGAAGCCTTCTTTGTGTAGCCTTGCCGTGCTTGCCCGAGATGATCACCGAGGCCTCCATTTCTTTGATTCCCGGCAACGTCACGTGCGCTCCGGCGAAATGGCGTCCCAGAATGGAAGGCTCATGTCCCTCCGGATTCACGATCACGCGTTCCGTCCCATCGGCATACTTCACTGCGGCCGGATACACAAACGTATTTGCTAGATAGCCGGGTTTAAACGCAAAGAGAATGTCGCCGATTCGGTCCCATCCCGGCCCTTCAAACACCCCGACAGAGTATGCCTCTTGCTTGGTAAGAACGGCCGCCATCGCACTCTGCCCGGTGACAGGATCCTTGATGTCGTACAGTGCCTGCTTGATCTCATCTTGAACCCGCTCGTAGTCCCGCGGTTCGACGATCCCGTGCGGGTCTCTGCCTTTGAGGTTTATGAATATGTGGGCGTGGGAAGGCTCCAAGGGGTGACATTTCGAACGCGACCAGTCAACCTTCATCTCACCTGTCTCCGAATCAAGGTCGAACTCCAGCAGTCCCGCCTTTGCAAGGAAATGCTTGAGGTATGGATTCCAATCGTTGTGCGTAAAACCGTGATCAGAGACAGCTACAACCAATGTCTCCTCCAGGTCGACGGCATCCAGGATCTTCCCAAGGTTCTCGTCCATGCGGCGGTAAGTGGTCCTGATGCTATCCATACACATCTCGTACTTATCGGGATCATATAAGTTGCTCTCCGGAACTATCCCGGCGTAGAAGACGTGTTGTATGTGGTCGACGGTCCCGATCCACGAAAACGCCATGTCCCACTCTTTGTTGGCAAGGATGTAACCGGTCGCATCACCCCACCAATTCGCATGGATATCGAGCTGCCGCATGTAGTGGTCCAGCTCGACCCACTCATCCAAATATGCCCACGGATCGTCCACTTCCAGATACGGACCAACTTCACGTTCCAACTCCGCGGTCAGCTCCTCGGGGATTGTGTAGGATTCAGCCGTATTGATGGGCCACGTATATAGCTTGCATGTGGAGGCATCAGGTGAAAGATCGATGAGCTCAAAACGAAACCGGCCACGCCGGCTCTGCCCGTCTTTGTCCACGAACTCCTCGTACTGCCAATCGCTCATTTCGTGTTTCGCGAGCGTACAAACCGGGTTGCGGTCGTTCTTCTCCTTGAAGATCCGGACCTGGTCATATCCGTCTTCCCCGCTCGACACGACGAGAACCACGTAACGCCGGCCTTCGGCGAATGTCGGCGGAACCTCGATTTCGAACTCCAGCGGCGGATGCGACGAATCAGGCAGATCACGCCACCCGTCGGCCGGCTTCGGCGAAATCACAACGGCCCGGCCCGGAACCTGGTTGCAGTAATGCCGCTCGGTCGAGTAGAAGGAGCTACTTGCAATATCCCATAAAGGCATATAGAAGTACCGAAACGGCGGGTTCAATGCGGCGGCAACCTGTATGGTATTCTTGTACCCACCGCTCGGCCACGTTACCGGCCAGTTTATGAGCGCCGTCTTCAACCCCTGCTCGGCTCCCACTTCCCAGAGCGTTTGCGCCAGGAGCATCCGACGATCGAACGAGCTGTGCCAGTCATCCAGCTCCTCGCCCGGCAATTTCACCATCAAACTCGGAATGCCGGCCGAACCCGGCCCGGCACCCGTGACGATGGCCGACCAGGCGGCGGCGGTGAGCGGGGGGAATACCGTTCTCACTCGAGAGAAGACCCCACGCTGCATCAACTTCGTAAGATTAGGAAGCACCCCTTCGTTGGAAAACCTCTTGATCAGATCAGGTAGTGCAGCATCCAATCCGAGTACCAAAAGCTTCTTATATAGATCTCGCACGCTCTTCCTCCTCAGCCTTTGACCGCGCCAAAAGTCAGTCCTTTCACGATATGCTTCTGCGCAACCAACGCGATTACGATCACCGGTGCCATAATCATCACTCCGGTGGCCGTGAACGGACCCCACATTGTTTCTTCCGTCGTTAGGAAGCTGAATATCGCCACCTGCACGGTTCGGGTTTGCCGGCCTGCGAGGGTCGATACGAAAAGAAACTCGTTCCACGATTCAATGAACGCCAGGATAGAACAGACAGCCACCCCTCCCTTCACCTGGGGCAGCGCTATTCTGGCGAACGCCCCGAACCGTGATGCTCCGTCCACAATTGCCGACTCCTCCATCTCCTTCGGAATGGTCTCGAAGTATGTGATCATTAACCAGATGCTGATCGGTACCGTAATCGTCATGTGTATCAGAATGATGCTTGGATACGTGTCATAGAGCCCCGCGCGATTTATCATCAAGAAGAACGGGATGAGTATTCCAATCTGCGGCGCCATCTGCGTGAACAATGTGTAGAAGGATAAGGTCTTCCGAAAACGAAACCTTGTACGCGCATACCCATATCCCGCAGGCACGGCCACCAACAGCGTCATCAGCACAGTGAAGAACGCTATGATCAAGCTATTGACGATCCCGTCGACGATGCCTAGAAAACGGAGTGCTCGTTGATAGTGCTCTATTGAGGGTCGAAAAACCAGTGTCGGGGGAACGGTGAAGATATCTCCCCGCGGTTTAATCGAGGTGGCAAGTGTCCATATCACCGGTAGGGCCCAGACCACTAGCGCCGCCAAGAGAACCACAAGCATGAAGGAGCGAGCAAGCAGCACCTTCTGTCGAGCCGTAAGAACACCCATATGGTCAATCTCCCCCTTACTCCTACTGCTGGTCGGCACTCCTCAGGCGGAAGAAGACGAAACTCGTTACTGTCGTGATAACCAACAGAGTAGTGCCGAGCGTTGCACCGTAGCCGAGGTTAAAGGCGGTGAACGCGGTCCGATACGCGAACAAGTTCAGAATCTCCGTGGCAGTTCCCGGCCCGCCACCGGTGGCCGAGAAGATAGCGGCGAAAGCGCGCAATGCCACCATGACACGGATTATGATCACAATAACGATAGCCGGTCTGAGGATCGGAACCGTAATGTACCGGAACCGCTGCAAGGCGCTCGCGCGGTCGATCATCGCCGCTTCATACAGCTCCTCGGGAACGGAGGCTAGTGAAGCCAAGAAGACGAGAAACGCAAAAGGAGTCCACTGCCAAGTATGGATTACGATTACGCTTACCAAGGCCAATGATGGATCGGATAGCCAAGGCTGAGTGCCAAACCCAAGGCGAATGAAGACGAAATCGAGCAGCCCATAGCGCTGAGTCAGAAGCAGCGTTCTCCAGACAAGCCCTACTACGACCGGGGCGGTAATCATGGGCAGTAGCACGACGATTCGCAGGAGATTCCGGAGCTTCCCGGCCAGGTTGGCGGACAGGGCTACCGCCAGCAGCATCCCGATCGCAACCTGCAACACGACGGTGCTGATCGTATAGATCACAGTCAGGCGAATTGAGTGCCAGAACCGCGCGTCACTAAGCATGCGTACGTAGTTTGCGAGACCGATCCAGCTGTCAGCATCGGGCCGAGCCAGCTGCATCTGGAAACCACTCATTCCGATCAGCGCCAGTAGCGGGAACGTAAACACTACCAGAAGAAACACGAGGCTCGGCGTTACCATGAGAAACCCGAAGCGCTGCTGCCCCTTGGCGAGGCTCAGTCGACGTTTGGGTGACTCTTCATTGCCGATGGAGGAGCTTGAAGCCCCTCCATCGTTCTTCTGTCTTCTCTTCGGGTTCATATGTACCGAATCCTCTGAGCTTCAGCGCGCATGCCGGAGTCACGCTACGCTTCAGCTAATCTACGAGGATCTCAGCCCTAATCCGGTCCGCAGCTCGCCGGAGAGCCCTTTCCGCGTCCTCCCCGACCAGCGCATTCTGCACTGCGATTGCCAACTCCTCGCCCAGATCGGGCCATTCAGGTATTCTTGGACGCCAATCTGCATCGGTATCCTCGCGGATCGAGCCAAGAACCACATCGAAGTACTCGTCGGGAAACCCGAGGGCATCTTGGTATTCCGGGTCCTCCCAAATAGAGAGTCTGTTGACGCCGGTTCGGTAGATGTCACCCTCGTCTTCGAGATAGGTTGCGCTTCGCATTTGCGTTTCCCTACTCGCGACCCATTGCAGGTACAACCACGTAGCGTGCTTCTCACTCTCCGATAGTGCAGCATTGATCGGCATTGCCCAGTTCCAGATGCTGGTCACCCGACGTCCTCCCGGGCCTTCAGGCCACCGCGCGTAGCCCACCTTCCCCGCAACTTCGGACATGGCCGGGTTCTCGATCGTAGATGCTGTGCTGTTGGCGTCGATGAACTGAGCAACGGTTCCTCCGGCGAAGGCCTCCATAATCTCCGGCCAGTTCCAGTTCACCACTCCTTCCGGTGCGAAGCTCGTCAGCACATCCACGTAGTATTCCAAAGCGGCAAAGCCTTCCGGGCTATCCACAGCCAGCTCCCCGGCGTCGTCGAACCACTCACCACCGAACGCCAGAAAGAGCGAAGGCCAGATGTACATGTTCTGCCCAGCCCCGCGAAATCCTCGGAGCGCCAAACCGGACAGCTCAGGCTCATATCTGTGAAGCGCCTCGGCATTTTCCCGCAGTTGCTCCAAAGTCTCCGGAACTTCGAGACCAAGCTCATCATACAGATCCTTCCGATAGATCAGAATCGTAGCTTCGCCCTCAACCGGCATTCCGTACAGTTGCCCGTCGATCGTATTGTGACCACGCCACAGCGGAATGATGTCGTCCACATTGAACCATCCGGCGTCGGTCAATTCCGGATCGTCCAGATACTGGTCCAGCGGCTCAATCCAGTTGTTCGCAACGAACAGAGGAAGGAACATCGGATCACCGGTATGACTCGCATATTCGCCCCGTCCCGTACTGAGATCAAGGATCGCTCGCTCTCGCATCTCGCGCGGCGGTACAACGTCAAAGGTCACCTCGATTCCCGTAAGTCTGGTGAACTCCGGGGTAACCGCCCGCATCTTGTCGAAATAGTGAGCCGGCGTAACTAGAATGTTGATCGACTCCCCTTCCAGAGCACGCCAGTTCACGTCCGCTTCTGCATATCCCGGAAACTCCTCCGGGTCCACGGGATCCGGTTCTTCCTGCTCTCCACGTGCCCAAACTACACCCACGGACAGCAGCAAGATGCCCAGAACCACCACCGCAAGACGAATCGGAAACCGCATGTAAATCTCCTCCTTCGCCACCAGACGTGAGCCATCGGAAGGTGGGGCACGTGTCGGCTACCGCCCCGCCCGGCAGGCCAGTATGAAATCGAGTTCATTATCCCCTTACTTCTCCGCAAAGTCAAGCAAAACTTTTATGTTCTCGGCGCTACATATAATAGTAGCAAAGCGTTTCGATCGAGCCACTTTAGCTCGGTTCCTCCCCGTTTTGTCACCCTATCTCGCTGAAAAAGGCCCAGCAGCTCGTATCCCAAAGTACTCTTACCTCTATCGACAAGACATTTCCCTGCCTCTGACCGATATTGACCGACGCCGGAATGTAATCGATTTCAATTGTTCGTGATAACAAGTATAATATGGTCTGAGGCTGATGGTCAGAAACATTACCTTTCACGTAGAATGACTGTACGGTGTTGTCCCCGTTCCAGGAGTTGACGCGCCTCTCGGGGCCTCGCAAATGCAATCCCCGGGCGTACCAGCCATTCGCGGAAATG
>PWGF01000173.1 GCA_003554375.1 Spirochaetaceae bacterium | reverse complement strand
TTTCGAGCGTGTGGCATCGGAAGGTCCGGGCCAAACTGACTCAATAGCTCAATCGAACGTGCCGCTTTTGCTCTCAGTTTCACCTCCAAAGCCCGGAGAAACGTCTCGGCCGACCCAAGTAGGCGCACGTCATAAGCTATATTCGAATATATCAAAAATGATATCGCCCGTCCAGCCTCCAGCGATGGAAGGTAGTGGCGGAGTACTCTACCGAGTGAGTCCTCATCGGCCGAAGATTCGCGCATCAATCGTTGGATGCCCGTGTTTATCACCTAATCCGTTATCACCCCTTGCACGAACGACCTCCCTTCGGTGTAGGACCTTGTGCTCCGGCCTCTCATCAACACACGACGAGCGCACGGTCCTGGGCATCTCTCCTACGTCGGCCTGGAGTCCGAGGCCGATATACGTATTCGATGCAAGAGGGTAGGTCGTCGGGTCGTTGAGTCGCTTGTCAAAGGCTGGGACGCGATAACGCCCACCGAGCAGCCGCTCGAGAACAGTGTGCGCGTCGCATGCAGCGACGTAGTGGTCGGCAGTGAAGCTCCGGCCGTCAGCGGTAGTAAGCTGCGTCACCCGCTTGCCGTCGATGCTGACCCGCGTGACCTCGCAGCCGGTCTCGACTTTTCCGCCAAGGGCGAGGTATCGCTCGACTATGCGATCGGCGAGTGCTTTCGAACCACGCTTCGCGCAGCCGGGGTTGACGGGAATCACTCCCGGTTTCTGCGACGGCTTCCCTCATTCCGCTTCCATCTCTTCTATTTCTCTGTGGTATCTTCGGAAGACGCTCAGTTCGACTATCTCTACCATCTCTCGCTTGACTCACTCTTCCCAGTCCAAGCCGGTACGCGCGGTATCGTTCTGCAATCTCAACGACAACTGTCGCTGCACTGCCGTGACCGGTTCGCCGGCCTTCACCGTGTAACCGAGCTCCTGCTGTTCGCCGTTGGATACAAGCCCTGCGGCCTCTCCCTCGAGGGGAACATGGAACGTCATCTGGTAGTTAGTGTGGAACTCCATGCCCTGCTGCGGGACTCGAAACACGTTCCCCATGGTCTGTACCTTGAAGTACGCGTGCCGGACACCCTCCAACAGGTCTACTCTGTGATATAGACGAACCGGCTCGTGATTGTGGAAAACCCCGTGCTCGACCTCGATGTCCTCCGAGGGGCTGATTACGACATCCCCGAGCGACTCTTGTGAACCGATGTCATCTACCACCGACTGGAACGAATGGACATCGATCAGTTTGTAGTGCAGAAAAACCCCGAGAGGATGAGCAAGATAGGGGCCGCATGCCTGGTTGAGAGCCTCAATGAAATTCTCGCCGATATAGCTGTACGACAAGTCCGCCGGAAAGTCGGGAATCGTTGAGGACAGCGGGCGGTACGCCGGCATCTCAATTCTGGAGTCCTTCAAGTTCCCGTTAGGTAACTCGCGGTAGCGGGCGTCGATAAGCGCGATCTGCTTTCGGACCTCCTGATTTTCAACGGAGATGGCGGAGAGACGGTACCTGATGGTCAGCTCTTCAATCTTGAGCAGATCTTTGATCATCGGGAGCCGTTCCAACTGCTCGGTGGAGTAGGAGGCCTCCGTGACCTCGAAGAGATACTCGTGCGACTCGCCTATCCGGTAGAGATGGGGCACAAATCCTTTAGATATTTGTTTCATTTCTACCGTATATCATTGTTCTCGCAACGCGCACAAGTCCACAAATGCGACCCGATCAAATGTTTCAAGAAAAAGCAGCGATCCCGGCTGCCTTCGCTCTGTCATAGTAGGCCAAGGGAGGTGCGACTAATTCCTGCCTATACCATGTCTGCCAAGCCGCAATTCTGCGTCCCACGGCATAGGAATTGGACAAGTACCGCATCCGCCATTGCCGTGGCGGGGGGGCCACGATGCTCATCGCGTTCCTTTTGTTGAATCGGCAAACTATTTCCCATTTACGCACGAAGCAATCTATGCTACTTTACTGCTATACTTGCTTCTAGCGAAAAGTAAATCCCTCTATTCTGTGAGAGTGATCGGGCTCGATGAAAAAGATGATTGAGGCGATCGAGAGGCACCCGGCGGTTCGACTCGGCCTTCCGGTAGTAGCGGTGGTGGGGTGCACGTTGCTCTTCCTGTTTGGGACCAGCTATTTCGGAGGCACTTACTCGTGGATAGCGATAGGTACTCTCCTGCTTCTGACGGGGTGCTTTTGCACGTGGAGAGTGTTCGGAGTCGTCGTGGCGCTCTCATTAGCCCTCATTTTCGCCGCTGGTCCCTACATGGTTGTCCCACGCGTTCAGTGGGCCGGATCGGCGGAGCCCCCGGGTCCGTTGCTATACCACAGCCCGGACGATCCGGGCCCGGCTCAGTTGCGCGCGGAGTACGGGCTGGGCGATGTGGTCGGAGGAATCGATAACGAGTTTGAGCGGGTGGCGGCCCTGGCGGGGTGGGTCAACAGCAGATGGAGCCATTCGGGCTCGAACATGCCTTCGTCGTCTGACCCCCTGGTGATTCTCAGGGAGGCGGCCGAGGGGGCCAGGTTCCGGTGTGTGGAGTACAGCGTGCTCATGGTGGGTGCGTCTCAGGCCCTGGGTATGCCGGCGCGGGTGGTAGGCCTTAATACTAGGCACGCCGCCACAGCGCGTTCGGCTGCAGGTCACGTGGTGGCCGAGGTGTGGCTTGAGGGCCTCAGTAAGTGGGTCGTCGCTGACCCCCAGCTCGGCTATGTCTTCCGTGCAGAAGGTGTTGCGCTCAACGCGGTGGAGCTCGCGGAGGCCCTGACCCGAGCGCCGGGCTCCGTTGAGGTCCTGTCGGCTGAAGGCCCCGTGGGATGGTATCGGAAGAATCGCTACGTGCTGTTTGCCGGGCCATACTTCTTCCATTTTGACTCGCGGTACGACCAGAGAGTGTTCCGTCCCGACCAAGAGAGGAGGAGCGGCGGGATGATGCTGGTTCCCGACGGTGCCCCCGATCTCACGGTCTTTCAGAGACGGACTCCGCTCAAAGTCGACTACTTCACGTCGTCAGTCGATGCCTTCTATGGAGACCCTCGATCTTAGGAAGGCCAATCTCGGACGAAGTTCGCGTTCAGGAGCGTCCGCTGCACTCCGCCATGACGACAGATCCGGCGATCTGGTGCGATACTGTATATCGAGATGCACAACGGAATGAGCCATAGCCGGCGGGCGCAGCGGCCGGAAGGGGTAGGCCGAGAGTCACCGACGCAGCAGGAGGACACGGTCCGGGTGGATCTTCACTGCCACTCGGATGCTAGCGACGGGTACTACGCTCCACACGTTGTCGCGGATCTCATGGCACGCGAAGACATCGACTACGGCGCCCTGACGGACCACCATACCACCGCAGGCTTGCTGCGGTTCCATGAAGCCGCCGTACGCCACGGGATCTCCGACATCGCCGGCGCCGAAATCCATGCCGACTTCGATGAGCAAGAGATACACCTGCTCGCTTACGGCTTTGCCCCCGAGAACGGGGCCATCCGCTACGCCTTCGAGGATGTCCTCAGCATCCGGGAAGTCATCGACCGCGTTCACGAAGCCGGCGGTATCGCCATACTGGCCCATCCGCTCGAGTACGGCTGGGACGAGGAGACCTTCGAGCGCAACCTTGAGCGTCTCGTACAGGCCGGGCTCGACGGTATCGAAGCGTTCTACGGCCCCTATCCGCAGGCCGAGCAGGAACGGCTGGCCGCCATAGCCGATCGCTACGGGATCCTCACGAGCGCCGGGAGCGACTTTCACGGTTCGCACAATGGCGCCCCACGTCCCGGATCTCGCATGCCGGTCCGGCGGTGGAAACAATTCCGGGAGGCGCTCGGCGAGCACGCCCGAAACGGGATCAACACTTCAGGCAATCCCGCGGCCGGGAGCATCGAGCCGGAGATACGGCTCAGCACCCTCGATTGGCGCCGGCTGGCCCTCCGCATCTTCCTCCCGGCAATGCTCGTGATCGGGTTCTTCGTCACCCTCCTTTTCGCGGTCCTCATCCCCAACGTTGAAGAGCTCCTCCTCGACCAGCGCCGCCTTATGACCGCCGAGCAGACGAACACGGCCTGGAGCATCCTTTCCGCGTATCACCGCGAGGCAGAAGAGGGGAACATGGGTCTCGAAGAGGCGCAAGAAACCGCGAGAGAACGTATCCGGCGCCTGCGTTACGGACCGGAAGGGATGGACTACTTCTGGATACAGGACACCGAACCTCGCATGGTCATGCACCCGTACCGTGAGGATCTGGAGGGACAGGATCTCACTGGGATTCGCGATCCGGACGGGGTACAACTGTTCGTCGAGTTCGTCGAAACCGTACGCCGAGAGAGCTCGGGTTTCGTGCGCTACGTCTGGCAGTGGCACGACGACCCGGATCGGATGGAGCCCAAGGAGTCCTACGTGCGCGGCTTCGACCCGTGGGGTTGGATCATAGGAACCGGTCTCTACGTGGAGGACGTCGAGGAATCGATCGCGGAAATGACCCGGCGGATGGTGGACATTTCCTTCATCGTTATCATGCTCTCGGCGGTACTGCTTGGAATGATCGCCTATCAGAGCCTCAGGGTCGAGCGCCGCCGCAGCGCGGCGGAACGCGACTTACGGCTTTCCCATGAACGATACCGCGCCCTGGTCGAATCCTCGGCAAGCGGAACGCTGCTTCTCATCGACGGCCGCTGTACGTACGCGAACAGCACCGTGCTCGATATGCTCGGCTACACAGCGACGGAGCTCGCATTCCTGGATCTCGACGACATCATTGCCGCTCAAGACAGCCGCGACTCGCGGGAGCACCTGGAGAGAATTGCCGCCGGGGAGGAAGTTCCGGCGCCGTTCGAAGCTAAGCTCAAGTGTAAGAACGGCCGACGTCTGCCGATTCTCCTTTCGGCCAATCCCGCCTTCTACTCCGGACGGCAAGGAGTATTGCTGAGCATTCAAGATCTCACCCGGCACCGGGCCAGTCAGGGGGAAGTGGAGCGGGAACGGCTGATCTCCCAGCTTCAGACCTCCCTTCTGTTTCTCACCGAGCCGGTTCGCGACTCGATGAGCTCGCCCGTATCGTGTTCCCTCGATACGCCGGTGGCCGAGGCGATACGACTCATGAATCGACGGAAGGCGGACGCGCTCACGATCGTGGGGCCTGAGCACCAGCTGGTCGGTATCGTCACCGACCGCGACATCCGAGCGCGCCTTGTCGGCGCCGGACTCGACACCCGCACCCCGGTGTCACGGATCATGAGCGCGCCGGTGGTGACGGTCGACGAGAGCGCACCCGTGTTCGAAGCGGTAATGCGTGAGCATGACCACGGGGTCGGACATCTGGCCGTCCTGGACGCAAACGGCGATCTGGTGGGAATGACCCGCAGCAGCCGGATGCTGCGCCCCGACCAGTACTCTCCGGTCGTGCTCACCCGCCAGGCCCAGTCCGCCGAAACCATGGACGATCTGACCGCATGCCACGAGCGCCTTCCGTCCCTCATCGGATCGCTGGTGGACAACGGAGCACTTCCGCAGAACATCTGCCAGGTAACCACTTCGGTCTCGGATGCAATCGCGAAGCGGATCATCGAGCTGGCAATCGAAGAGATGGGGCCGCCTCCGGCGCGATTTGCCTTCATAGCGCTCGGAAGCGAAGCGCGAAAGGAGCAGACGCTCGCGACCGACCAGGACAATGCGCTCATCTATGAGGACCACTCCGAACAAGAACAGGAGGACGAGGCCCGGCGGTACTTCCTGCGTTTCGGCGAACTGGTATGCGACCGGCTCGATCGGGCCGGATATCGGTACTGCGAAGGCGACAACATGGCCCAGAATCCGCGCTGGAATCAGCCGCTGCGCCAGTGGAAACGGTATTTCCACGACTGGATTCGCGAACCTGACGAACAGGCCCTGACCCGCTGCAACGTGTTTTTCGACTGTCGCTGTATCTACGGAGATCAGAGCCTTTTGGACGAACTGTGGCACGAGATCGGCGTGGCTCAGGAGGCACACCCGGGATTTCTCTCGCACATGGCGCTTAACACCCTCCGTTACCGAGCGCCGGTCGGTCTCTTCGGCAAGATCGTCACACGGCACACCGGGGAAGCCCGGGATACGTTCAGCGTCAAAGAGGCAATGTTGCCGATCGCCAACTTTGCCCGGCTGTATGCACTACGACACCACCTAGAAGAGACGAACACATTCGAGCGACTCGAAGAGCTGCACAACAACGGTATCCTGCAGGACGACAGCTACCGGGCCATCTCACAGGCGTACGGTCACCTTATGCAGTTGCG
>PWGF01000154.1 GCA_003554375.1 Spirochaetaceae bacterium | reverse complement strand
GGGGGGGGGGGGGGGGCGCCGGCATGGCTTCGTCGCTTTACGCAACAGTTGGTGTACCGGGACGTACCCCCGGCCCCGCCGGAGACGCGCGCGAAATGGAGAATGATATGCCACACGACCAAGAAAACAAGCCAACAATCGCCAGCCCGGCGACGGGAGAACCGATTGCGACGGAGAACCGGGAATCGCCGGAGCGCGTGCAGGAGGCCGTCGCTCGGGCACGGGAAGTGCAACCGGGCTGGGCTGCGGAGCCGGTCCGGGCGCGATCGCGCGTTCTTAGGCGGATGGGGCAGTTTCTCGTAGAGAATGCCGACCAGGCGGCGCGGACGGTGAGCGCCTGCACGGGCAAGCCGCTTATGGATGCGCTCAGCACGGAGGTCGTGCCCGGCGCTATCGCGGCGCGCTACTATGCGCGCATGGCGCCGCGCTTTCTCCGGCCGGAGCGCCGTCCGCGCAGCTCGCCTATTTTCTTCACCAAGAGCACCCGGATCGTGCGCGAGCCCTACGGCGTCGTTGGCATCATCACCCCCTGGAACTACCCGCTCGGTATCCCGCTCCACGAGCTCCTCACGGCTCTCGTGTGCGGGAACGCCGTCGTGCTCAAGGTAGCCACGCAGGCACAGCCGGTAGGGGCGCTCATCCGCGATATGGTCCGGGCGTCGGGGCTGGAGCCGACGCTGCTGCAGGTCGTGGACGTCCCGGGGAGCGCCGCCGGCCGGGCCTTTGTGGAGAGCGGCATCGACAAGCTCTTCTTCACCGGCTCGACGGCGATCGGGGCCGAGCTCATGCAGCAGGCCGGGGAACACCTTCTCCCGGTGAGCCTCGAGCTCGGCGGGAACGACCCGATGATCGTGCTGGATGACGCGGACCCATACCGGGCGGCGCTCGGCGCCCTCTGGGCGGGCGCCTCGAACGCCGGGCAGTCGTGTGGCGCAGTCGAGCGCATCTACGTCCATCGCTCCCTCTACGAGCCGTTCCGGGAACACCTTGCCGCAATGGTGCGGGCGGTTCGGGCAGGCGCCCCGGACGACCGGGAAAACGAGCTGGGCTTCATGACCACTTCCGGTCAGCTGGAAACCGTGCGCCGCCAGCTCCGCGACGCGTTTGACCGTGGCTGCCACGTCGTCGCAACGGCAGGCGATGAGCCGGTCGAAGCGGGTTCGAAAGACGGCTCTCAAGCGCGCCGCCGCGGGCTTCATCATCCCGTGGTGCTCGTGGAAGAGGTCGATCCGAGCTCGTCGCTTGTCTCGGAGGAGACCTTCGGGCCGGTCTTGGTGATTGCGCCCTTCGACCACGAAGAGGAGGCCCTCGCCCGGGCGAACGACTCGGAGTACGGGCTAACCGCCTCGATCTGGACCCGCAACCGCCGCCGGGGACGGCGCTTGGCTCACCGGATCCACGCCGGGGCGGTCACCATAAACGATCACCTGATGAGCCACGGGATGCCGGAAACACCGTGGGGCGGCTTCAAGAAGTCCGGAGTCGGCCGCTCTCACGGGAAGGAAGGGTTTCTGGAGATGACCCAGCCCAAGGCGATCGTGGACGACCGGTTCCACCGGGCTCCGGCCCAGATGTGGTGGCCGCCCTACTCGCAGCTGTCGTATCGGGGTATCCGCGCGGCCGCGGATCTGTTTCTGGGAGCGTCTTTCCGGCGGCGTGCCGCCGCGATTCCCACGGTGCTGGCGCTCTTCGCACGGAGCCTGCGTCGCCGCTACACGGCGCGGCGCAGCTCGTCGTAGTTGATCTCGCCGTCCTCGACCAGGTGGCACGCCACCTCTTGGCCGCTCTCCAGCCGGTGCAGCGGCGGTACCTCCGTGCGGCACCGGTCCATGACATAGGGACACCGCGTGTGGAACGGGCACCCGGACGGCGGATCGATCGGCGAGGGGACGTCCCCGGAAAGGATCATCCGCTCACGCTTCCGCGTGGGATCGGGGAACGGGATTGCCGAGAGGAGCGCCCGGGTGTACGGATGCTGCGGGTTCTCGAAAATGGTGGTGGTGTCGCCCTTCTCAGCCACCGTACCCAGATACATGACGACGATACGGTCGGAGATGTGTCGTACGACACCCAGATCGTGGGCGACGAAAATGTAGGTCAACCCGAGCTCCCGTTGGAGCCGCTTGAGCAGGTTTATCACCTGCGCCTGTACCGATACGTCCAGCGACGACACCGCCTCATCGCAGATGATGAGCTTGGGGTCCACCGATAGAGCCCGTGCAATGGCGATCCGCTGCCGCTGGCCGCCGCTAAACTCGTGGGGATAGCGGTCGATGTGGTCCGGGTTGAGCCCTACCAGCGAAAGGAGCTCCCGAATCCGCTCCCGCCGTTGCGCCTTCGGGAGGATCTTCTGAATTCCCATCGCCTCGTCGAGGAGCCGGTGGATCGTCTGCCGCGGGTTGAACGAGCCGTACGGGTCCTGAAAGATGATCTGCATGTGCCGCCGGCGGCGGCGAAGCTCCGCCTTCGAAAGCTGCGTTATGTCCTCGCCGTCGAACACGATCCTGCCGGCGGTCGGCTCCTGCAGCCGAAGCAGCACCCGGCCGGCCGTCGACTTCCCGCACCCCGATTCACCGACAAGCCCGATGGTCTCGCCCTGCTTGACGTCGAAGCTGACTCCGTCCACCGCTTTCACGTAGTTCTGGACGCGGCCCAGCACGCCGCCGCGAATCGGAAAATGTTTCTTGAGGTTCTCGACTTGCAGAAGCGGTGCGGCATCACTCATCGATCTTCACCTCCTGCGGCGCCCTGTGGATTCGCCGTTTCAGCGGGCCCGTCCGGACCCGCACCGCGCCGCCCGGACTCCCCGTGCTCCGCCGACGCCGACGCTGCGAGCTCTATGCGATCCGCGGCATCCCACCGGTCGGTGTAGATCCAGCAACGGACACTCTCGTGCCGATCGATCGCGCGCAACTCCGGTTGCTCGGCTCGACAGAGCGCTCGGGCATGCGGACACCGCGGCGCAAAGCGGCATCCGGACGGCATTGCAAGCGGGTCCGGCACGTTCCCCGGGATCGCCCGCAACTCCTCGCGGTCCTCGTTGTGGAGCGGAAGCGAGTCCAAAAGCCCCTTTGTATACGGGTGCCGCGGCTCGGCGAACATCGTCTGCACGTCTGCGTATTCCACGATATGACCGGCGTACATGACCGCGACCTGCTCACACATTTCCGCAACAACCCCGAGGTCGTGCGTGATGAGAAGGATCGTAATACCGAAATCCTTCTGCAGCGATTTAAGGAGCTCCAATATCTGTGCCTCGATTGTCACGTCGAGCGCGGTCGTGGGCTCGTCTGCGATAAGAAGCGCAGGATTACACGCTATAGCCATAGCAATCATAATCCGCTGGCGCATTCCCCCGGAAAGCTCGAACGGGTACTGCCCCACCCGTTTCCGGGGTGAGGGGATCCCGACCCGGTCGATCATTTCCGCAGCGCGCTCCATTGCAGCACGCCGGTCCATGCCTTCATGAATCTGAAGCGCTTCCGCAATCTGGTCACCGACCGTGTACACCGGATTCAGCGAGGTCATGGGCTCCTGAAAGATCATCGAGAGCGCTTTGCCCCGAAGATCACGCATCCGGCGCTCCGGTTGGGCAAGAAGGTTCTCCCCGTTCAACCGGACCTCACCGCCCACGATCCGCCCCGGCTCGTTCAGAAGCCGCATGATGGAGAGGGACGTTACGCTCTTTCCGCAGCCCGACTCTCCTACGAGGCCGAGCGTCTTCCCCTTGCTGACCGAGAAGCTCACCCCGTCCACCGCCGGCACTTCACCCTCGTCGGTAAAAAACGAGGTACGAAGATCCTGTACCGTCAGCAGAGGCCGTCCTTCTGACTGCTCCGACTGCACCACCTGCTCAGGGCGCGCCTCCTGCCCCTTCGTGTCAGACATAGCTATCTCCCGCTCCATCTTCTAGCCGTATGCAGCCCTCTCCATGCTGCCCGTCCCGGTCCGTGCTGCCGCTTGTTCCTCATCGCTGCCCGTTCTTGCTCGCTCCGATCCATGCCGCTCGTTGCCGCCTGTCCCGGCCTCAGATCAGCTTAGCTCGATCCGCTTGTTCAACAGGCGGTACGTGAGGTCTACCAGCAGGTTGACCACCATGAACGAAACCGAGGCGACCAGCACAGCTCCTTGGATGACCGGGAAGTCCCGGGCATAGATTGCCGAGACCATGAGGCGCCCCAGACCGTTAATTGCAAACACGGTCTCCGTCAGTACCGATCCGCCCAGGAAAAAGCCGAACTGAAGACCGACCACCGTCACCACCGGAATCATGGCGTTGCGGAGTGCATGCTTGTAGATCACAACCGCCTCCCGAACCCCCTTCGCACGCGCAGTCCGGATATAGTCCTGGTTGATCACCTCCAACATGCTCGAGCGCGTCATGCGCGCAATTACGGCGGCGCCCGCCGTCCCCAAGGTTATGACCGGAAGCACCATCTGGGCGGCCGTCCCCCAGCCTGCGGCCGGGAAAACGGATAACTGGACGCTAAACCAGTAGATGAGCATGATCCCTAACCAGAAGTTAGGCATCGACAGCCCGAACAGCGCTATCAGCATTATTACCGTGTCGAAGAGCGAGTAGCGCCAGATCGCCGACACCACCCCCGCGATCAACCCGATGAAAACCGCCAGCAGGATGCTCATTCCCGCAAGCTGGAGCGTAATCCAGTACCGGGCCGAAAAAACCTCCTGCGTCACGGGCCGGTTGTTCCGGACCGATTCGCCGAGGTCTCCTTGGATCGCATTGCCGAGATAGCGTACGTACTGGATATGCAGCGGGTCATCCAGCCCAAGCCGCTCGCGAACGCGCTCGAGCTGCGCAGGGTCAGCCCGCTCGCCCGCCATAATCTGCGCCGGATCGCCGGGGACCAGGTGCAACATATAGAACACCAGGAAAACAACCCCCAAGAGCACCGGAATCATCTGCAAAAGCCGCCTGGCCAGATATACCCACAATGACATCGAGCTATCCCTGTTCCTCGCTCACAGTTACGTTAGTTTCGCACTCTTTCGCGCCGTCCTGTCGTGCGCCCGCCATACGTGCCCGCGGTACGCATCCGCCGTGCGCTCCCGCTATCCCCGCCCGGCGACCTGCTCGCCGTGCAGCGCGCTCACCGGGCGTGCCCTGCCAATCATGCGGAACGCTTCTGACCAATTCTTCCGTCCTCGGGCTCACTTCTTTGTCCGGGGGTCCAGCGCATCTCGCAAACCGTCGCCTAACAGGTTGAACGCCAGCACCGCCAGTACAATTGCCAGGCCCGGGAAGAGCGAAACGTGAACCGCATTCCAGATGAAGTCGCGCCCAGCCGAAAGCATGAGCCCCCACTCGGGAACCGGAGGTTGCGCCCCCAACCCGAGAAATGACAGCCCGCTTGCAATCAGAATCGCCGTGGCGATATAGAGCGTCGCCTGGATAACGATAGGCGAAAGCACGTTGGGCAAAACGTGCTGGAAGATAATCTTGCTATCCCGGGCACCTAACGCTCGGATCGCCTCAATATACTCCAGGTTCTTCACCGCCAACGTAGAGCCGCGCACGATACGCGCAAACGTGGGCACCGCGAATATGGCGATCGCAATAATGACATTGTCCAGAGCCGCTCCTAACGCGCTTACGATCGCAAGCGCCAGAAGTATCCCCGGAAAGGCGAGCAGGACATCCATCACGCGCATGATCACCGCGTCGACCCATTTCCCGTAGTAGCCCGCAATGATGCCCAGGGCCACCCCCACGATTGCGCCCGCGAAAACGGAAGTGAAAGCAATATACAAGGTCACGCGCGTGCCCCAGATCACCCGGCTGTACACGTCCCGGCCCAAGTTGTCCGTACCGAACCAGTGTTCCGACGAAGGGGGCGCGAATCGATTGCCCACGTTCTGGTCGCGAATAGGATCGTGGGTCGAGAAGAACGACGGGGCAAGCGAAACCATCACGAGAAACACAATGAACAGCCCGCCCACGACCGCAGTCCGGTTCTTTGAGAGCTTCTTCAGAAGCTCGACGCCCCGGCCGGAGCTCTTCGGGCGCAGCTCCTGGAGCTGGGACTCCCCGCCGCCTCCGGGACCTTCCGAAGCACCCGATTCGCTTGGAGCAGCCTCTACCCCGGGCTGGGCTCCGGCCTCTGCTTGCGAGGTATTCTGTTCGGTAACGCTACTCACGGTCGTTTCTCCTGCCAGGTTCACTCTTCCCGAGCCGGCCACCACGCCGAAGGCCGGCCTTTCTCCGTGTCACCGTCCGATCGCCGTTTCGGCTGGGAGGCCCGGCCAGGCCGGTCACTCCGGTCCGCCGCCAT
>PWGF01000495.1 GCA_003554375.1 Spirochaetaceae bacterium | reverse complement strand
GCCGTAGAACTCGACGTCCATCTCACGCATGACGACAAGCTTGCGGTAATTCACGACTCCACCGTCGATCGCACGACGGATGGAGCAGGACCAGTTTCGTCCCTCAAGCTTGATGATCTCAGACAATACGACGCCGGGAACGGACAGCATATTCCCTCTTTGGAGGACGTGCTGGAGTTCCTCCAACCCAGCCCGCTACTCATACAGATCGAGCTGAAGGGAAGCGGAACGGAGAAACATGCGCCCGGCGTCGTCCGCAAGATGGGGCTTCTTCCAAATCGTGTTCGCTTCACCTCGTTCTTTCACCGGCGGCTGCTGGAAGCCAAGCGATTGTTCCCCGCTGTACAGACCGGCGTTCTCACGGATACCAACCCCGTCGATCCAATCCATATGCTCCGGTCTGCTCGTGCCGATACGTTTCACATTAAGCATCCCCGCTTGGACGAGTGGTTGGTCAACCAGATTCACGGATTCGGCCACAGGATTGTCGCCATGGGCAAGATCCTTGATGAAACGACGGTGGACCACTTGATTGGACTGCGGGTCGATGTCATTGGGTCCGATCGCCCTGATATGGTCATCAGAAGACTGAAAGAGCATGATCTTTACCGCTCGCCTCTTGAATGTTGTGAAGACGGAAGCTGAGGCTGCTCTGACATTAGGGGGGGTCTGAGGATGTCGGAGAGCTCGCATTGCGTCCGAGAGCATTCCAGGGACCGGCGAAGCCTTCCAGATCCAGTCTTCAGATTATTGGATTCCCCTGTGGAAATACTGCGACGTGTTGCCAGGCCAAAGCGGGCCCCAAACCCTCTCTCACATCCGTCCGTCCCTGCGTGTTTGTTACTCCAATACCGTCTCAGCTGTCCGCAACCGATCCATCGAGGAACCGATGGGGCCTTCTGATTTTCGGTTCGTATGGGTGCCTCGCAGCAACCTCCTCGTTCAATTTCAGACCTAACCCCGGCCGCTCCGGCGGTAGCGCAAAACCTTTCTCGAACCGAACGCCGCCTCCGTAGAAAAGATCCTCCCAATACGGTGAGTGCCCGCTTCCCAACTCGAGGAGCGTAGCATTTTGCGTACTCATGCAGACGTGTGCCGAAGCCATTGTGGATACCATACTATTTGGATTGTGCGGCATCAGCTCAATCCGGAACACCTCCGCCAGAGCCGCGATCTTCTTCATCTCGCCAATTCCCCCGCACCTGACCACGTCGGGCTGAACGTAGTTAACGAGGTGCCGAGCACACAATTCGCCAAACAGGAATCGAGAGTTAATCCGCTCGCCGGTAGCGAGCGGAACCGATGTAAGCGAACGAAGCAAAGCTAGTTCCCCCAGATCTTCCACTTGAGTCGGCTCCTCAACAAAAAACGGTCGGTAGGGTTCAGCCAACCTGCAGAAGTCAATCGCCATCGAAGTGGTACATCGCCCGTGGAGGTCGATGCAGATATCGAAATCCGGCCCCACAGCCTCACGAGCCGCCGCCAAACGTTCTATGCCCAGCCGGACGGCGCGGGACGGTTCAATCACATTTTCTTCATCCGCGCCCAAGAAACCGCTCTTTGCGGCTGTCCACCCTTCTCTCTTCCGTTCGAGAAACCGTTCTGCCACGGTCACTATGGGACGTTGCGACCGCCGCTGCTCCTCGTCCATATGATACCACATCACTCTGTTGCCTGAGGTGCCGTGTGGGTAGCACCGAATTTTGTCCCGCGCTTTTCCGCCCAGAAGCTGATAGATCGGCCGGCCCACTGCCTGTCCCAGAATGTCCCAAAGGGCGATCTCCACCGCGCTCAATGCCGACATTGTTACTGGGCCACCCCGAGCGGCACGCGCCGCCCGGAACATCGTCTGCCAGTGGCGTTCGATCTCCGCCGGATCCTTGCCAAGCAGGTACCGGCTGTGTTCCTCGATCGCTGTGGCAACCGTACGACCTTTGGCCCCTAACGTCCCTTCGCCTAGGCCCACGATTCCCTGGTCGGTATAGAGCTTGACGAAGACAAAGTTCTCATCAGGCGCGCGGTCGACCAGAAACGTGCGAAGATCAGTCACTTTCAGGCTTAAGGGCTTTGCTGTCTCGTACACCTGCTCAACCGAAGGTGGCGTCTCTACTAATTCATTTCCCATGCCCCACCCCTCCAGATCCACTGTCTCAGCGCGGCAGAGTAGTGCTACGTGCCCATCCGTGACCTGGTGTACAGACGTCGGAGCATCTAGACCGGCTCACGACGAGCCAGTCCGAATTCACGCCGAACAGGTCAATGAATCTCTTACAGATTCCAGGACCTTCCGGGACTCGTCCGTGAGCTTCCGATCCCTGTTCTCTATGCAGAACACCATGTCCTCTCCAGCAAGCCGCCGAATAAACGGGCGCATGTCCACTTCGCTCTCGGCAAGCGACACGTCGCTATGACCGCGCCCCGGGCTGTATCCGCTCACATGCACATGCCGTATCCAGCGACCAATCCGGTCAAGAAACCTTCCTATGTCAAATTGGTTAAGAGCGCAATGTGCTAGGTCACACGTCATTCCGAGCGAAGGATGAGCTTCAAAAACGCGCTCGAGCTCATCTTCAGTGCGGCACAGCTTTTCAGGGTTATTGCTCATGTTCTCGAGTGACAGTGTCAGGGTCCCGTTCTGCAGAAGCTCACCGTGGGTCTTCATCACCTCGTCGAGGCAGGCAATGACGTTCGCGTGGGACTGCTCGCGGCTGAGTTTCTTGCCTTCGTAGCCCGGATGGAAGGTGAGAACACGCACCCCCTTCTCCGCCGAGAGTACTATCTCATCCCGAAGCTGCTCGATCGCCCCACGACGGCGATAGGCGTTTGCAGATCCGAGACTGAACTCGTGGAAATCCGAATGGAACGTGACTTTCTTGTAGTCTAGCCCCTCGAGAAGCCGCGTGCCTTGAGGGTAGTTGAGCACGGTCAATCCTATTTCGATTCCATCGTACCCCGCCTCGGCTACGCGCTCCTGCAGCGCCCGGCCGGAATTGATCTTGCCCTGTAGGATTTCCCCCGAAAATGCACCAAGAGTACAATACACAAGCATCTTTGCTCATTCCTCCTCAAGTAACGACTGCAGCGTCATGGTAGCACCACCTATGGCATATGTCAATTGCTTGTCGAATAGACCGATCCGGGCTAATATGAGGAATGACGGCAACTAAGCTCGAAAGTAGTTTCCCAGCCATGGTCGACGAAGCCTCTGATCGGAGCTTCCGTCCATGACGGTCGCACGTGCCACGGGAGGTAATGCTATGAACGTTGTCCTCATCATAAGCGATCAGCACAATCCGGAGTTCACTGGATGTTACGGGGGAAAAACGAGCACGCCGAATCTGGATAGCCTCGCACACACGGGTGTCACATTCAGAAATGCATACTGCACCTATCCAATGTGCGCTCCATCGCGGGCAAGTATGTTCACCGGGAGGTATGTGCACGAACTTGGACTCTGGGATAACGCAACCTCTTACGACGGCACACTGCCGGACTGGGGACACCATTTCCGTGATCAGGGGCTGCCGGTTACCAGGATCGGCCGTCTCGATTTCCAGAGAGGAGGTGATTACGGATTCGAGGAACTCATTGATCCGGTGTACCGCGACAGCCTGGACGTAACCGGCCTCTGCCGAGGGGACTACATGGTACGTCGCGGCCACATGGAGAGGAAGATGTGGGAAGTCCTGACACGCGATGCGGGTGTTCCATACGAACCAGACAGCTCAACAACCCAAAAGGCTGTGGATTGGCTTCGGAGAAAGGAACCGTCGAGCGGCCCCTGGCTTCTGGAACTGGGCTACTACGCGCCGCATCCGCGATGGCAACCGCGCCCTGAGCTCTTCGAACGGTATCGGAGTAGTGTCGGGCCGCTGCCTGCCAAGTACTACCAGCGTTTTGACGACCTGAATCGCGTTGAGCAGGTACAGAGCTACTATTCGTGCGGGTTCACTCGAGATGATGAGCACCTACCGGAGATACACGCCGCCTACCATGCGACAATCGAAGAACTCGATGAACAGGTAGGACGCGTGCTCACGGCTCTGAAGGAGCGCGGGTTGTACGAGAACACGTTGGTGATCTACACCTCGGATCACGGGGAAATGGCCAGGGCGCATGGCGCCTGGAACAAGGGCTCGCTCTACGAAGACGCTATCCGAGTCCCCTTTATTGTAAGCGGCCCCGGATTACCCCGTGGTGTTATTGAAGACACCCCGGCATCGTTGATCGATATATATCCGACCATAAACGACAGTCTAGGCTTACATCCGGCGCGTTTCGCCAGAGGACGATCTCTCGTAAGTACTATGCGCGGGACAGCCCCAAAGAACGACGCCCGATTCATATTCGCCGAATGCCACATGTACCCAAGGATTACCGGCTCATATGCGATACGGCACAATGGATGGAAACTCATCGATTATGCCGATCATCGTCCGATGCTTTTCAACTTGCACGAAGATCCGCAAGAGCTGAACGATCTCCTTGCCTCCGATCCCGATAGCGACGCCGTCCGGAGGCGTCTCGATGAGCTGTCGATTCTACTCTATTCGATGTGCTCGGTGGAGGCCGTAGACAGACAAGCGGTAAACGATCAGAAGTGGAGACGTCGAGAGCTCGAAGCATCCGGACGAATGCAGCAGGAGTTGCGGAAACGAGGCTTCGTCTGGGAGGACGACCGTCTGGTCTATGTCGACGAGTAGTACCAGGGAGTCGCTAGATGCAGATATGGGACGATTCATCGTTATTGGCGACATACACGGATGCTTTGAGGAACTGGAGGAGTTGATCGGAAGATTGCAGCTGCGGCCGGACGACCGGGCGTTTCAAGTCGGCGACATCATTAACCGCGGCCCTGACAGCTCTAGATGTCTCGAGCTGGTCCGAACTACCGGAATCAGGTGTATTCTGGGAAATCACGAGCGGCGACTTCTTCGGTATCACCGCACCGGAGACCGTTCGCTGCTGAAGGACTACGACTTGGAAACCATAAGAGTCATGACCGCCGACGACTGGCGTTTTCTTGAAGACATGCCCGTGTTTCGCTACGAAGAGAGCCTGGGGGTATTGCTCGTACACGCAGGGTTCGTGCCGGTAGGTTATGCCCCTTGGAGCAATCAGCCTTCGGAGATCCTTACGGAGATAGATGTCGTGGACAATCAAGGGCGAGCGTTGAAGCGTACCGATGCACCCGGTTGTCCACCGTGGGCTGATCTATGGAAGGGACCTCCATACGTCATCTATGGGCATATCCCGCGCCTCGACGTCTACCGCAAAGACTGGTCGCTCGGGATTGATACGGCTTGTGTATACGGCGGGAAGCTCACGGCGGTCATCTTACCTGAAGGAGATCTCGTTCAGGTTCCCGCCAGGGAAGAGTACTTACGAAAGACCAACCTGGCCGCACCGGCACCTCAGGAGTGATCGCGTGCCGTTCAAGAACCGAGCGCACTCCGGCACGCTCAGAGGAGATGAACAGGCGCAGGAGACCGGCTCAGGCAGACAACGCTCTTCCAGAGATAATCGAATTTCCTATTCCCGCCTCCTTGCGTTCTTCCTGCCGCTTGCCGCTACCCCATGGATTGCCTACTCGACTCACAATATCATCAATGCCGCGCTTGTAGAGGGAATCCGTGAAGACCGACCCTGGCAACAGTAGCCATCGAGACGCCATGGCGGTACGGTGACCTTCAACCGGCTCTCTCAAAGCATCGTGCAAAATGCGCCCGGCCCTCGCCGGCGGCAAAGGCCCAAGCGGTAATCATCCGCGGGCTACTCCGCTGCCGTCCTCACACCCTTCCACGACCGTCCGAACCGCCTGACGGATCCGATCCGCGACGCCGCCGGGCGGCCTCATCGCAGCTAATCGCATATAGGCGCAGCTCCCCCATCGGAGCATCGCCGCCGTCTTAACAGCCGAAAGCGGACCGGCACCGGTAGAGCGCACCGCAGACGACAGCCGGTTGATAGCGTCTTGACTCATGAGTACTTCTCCACTATCGCCCTTGGCAGCGGCCTTGTACATCTGGATGTAGGGTTCGATCCACACGTTTCCCAGACCGGTTATCAACGCAGGAGCTCCAAGCAAGAAGGACGCGCCGTCATGTACGTCCTTCCCCTGAATCCATGCGAAGCCCCTCACGCGCGTCGTCGCGTCCTGTATGAAGCCCTGACTGAAGAAACCGAAATCACCTGAGCTCTCCTTGATTCCGGCAATACGTCGATGCCGTGCCAGGGCCCGAACCGTACCCAACTCGAGTGGGTTATGGGTATTCGCTGGAATGTTGTAAACAATCAGCGGCGCCGG
>PWGF01000475.1 GCA_003554375.1 Spirochaetaceae bacterium | reverse complement strand
GAGACGCTCGTTGAAGTGGGAAGCGGCCATCTGCGCGTTGTCGGGCCGGAGGTAGGTGAGTTGCCGGAAGCGGAGGTGGCGGAGCTGTCCGAGGTGCCCGGAGTCGCGATCGTAAGTCGGGGTGGTGAGATCGAGACGCTGGTGCGGGGATTCGGCGCTTCGCCTCGCGCGACCGTAGTGCGCGAGATTTCTCCGGACCTCTACGAGCAAGATCCCGCTTTTGCAAGGGAGGTCCGGGTCGAGCGTGGGGCCTTCGACGTGTCCGAGCGCGGGAGCGCGGTCATCGGCGCGGAGCTTGCGCGCGGTTTGGGAGTTGGCCCGGGTGAAGAGTTCCAGGTAGTGAACCTGGGGAGGGATCCGGCCGGCGTACGGGAGCCGCAGGAGAGCCGGCTCACCGTCAGCGGGACTTTCCGTACCGGACTCTACGAATACGATTCCGGATGGGCGTTCGTGAGCCGGGAGACCGGAAGCGATGCGCTTGGGCTTGGAGCAGCCGATCAGTTCTTGACTGTGAAGCTCAATGACCGTTTCGCCGACGCTCGGGTTGCCCTCCGGGTGGAGGAGGCGCTCGGCGACAGAGACGTGGAGGTGCGCCGCTGGCGCGACTTCAACCGGGCTATCTTCGCGGCGCTTCGGACCGAGAAGACGCTCCTGACGGTATTCCTCGGGCTTATGTTCGTCGTCGTCGCGGCGAACATCTACCAGAGTCAGCGGAGGAGTGTGATCGAGCGTGCGGAGGAGATTGCAATCCTCAAAGCCCTGGGTGCGACGCCGCGTGACATACGCGCGCTCTTTGCCTCGGAAGGCCTCGTCATCGGGCTGAGCGGCGCAGTGATCGGAACGGCTGTCGGCTTGGCGCTGGCGCTCAATGTGAACGAGGCTTTTGCGCTCGTGGAGGGCGTTGTAGCCTGGGGCGCGGAGTTCGTTGCTGCGCTTGGAGGACCGCTCGTACCGGGTGAGGTCACGGTGCAGCCGTTTTCGCCCCAGGTGTTCTATATCGAGGAGATTCCGAGCACCGTCCTCTTCCGAGAAGTGACGGGGATCTTCCTCTTCGCCGTCGGGAGCGCGGTGACCGCCGCGACCTTAGCCGGGCGGCGTGGTGCACGGATGAGACCGGCGGAGGTGCTTCGTGATGAATAACGGCGGTTCGAATGGGCAAGTAGGACGCCTGCGGAGCGTGTACAAGAGCTTTCGGAGCGTTCGCGAGGAGCTGCGCGTGCTTGCCGGACTCGATCTGGATCTGTACGCGGGGCGATCTATCGCTATAACCGGAGAGAGTGGATCGGGCAAGAGCACGATGCTCAATCTCATTGCCGGGTTGGACGGCGCGGATGCCGGTGAGATCGAGGTGGGTGGTTACGCGGTCCACCGTCTGTCGGAGCAGGCGCTTGCCGGGTATCGGAGCCGTGTAGTGGGACTGGTTTTCCAGTTTCACTATTTGCTCCGAGACTTTACGGCACTGGAAAACGTGATAATGCCGGCTCTGATGCGGGGCGAATCGCGGAGCGAGGCTGAGGAACGCGGCATGCATTTGCTGGGCGAGGTCGGTCTCGCAGCCCGTTCCGATCACGTTCCAACCGAGCTTTCGGGCGGCGAGCGGCAGCGGACCGCGCTTGCCCGCGCGTTGATGAACGATCCCGCCGTCATTCTGGCGGACGAGCCGACGGGCAATCTGGATGCGGCTACGAGCGCCTCGGTCGCGGAGCTGCTCATGGAGCTCACTCGGGAGCACCGGAAAAGCTTGGTCCTGGTTACGCATGAGCGCGAGCTTGCCGCCGCATGTGACGAACGATACGAGCTCGAGGACGGGAGGCTGTCCTCGTGGTGAGGGTTCTGACGGCCGGAACGCGGCGGCTTCGGACCGCCGTTAGCGTGGCTTTCCGATTTGCCGCGGGACATCGGGGGCGTGCTGCCTCTCGGGTGCGGTCCGCCGTGCTCGGAATCGGGTTGAGTCTGGTGCCGCTGGTGCTTGTTCTCAACGTGGCTGAAGGGATGATCCAGGGGATCACCGCACGGTATATCGAAGCAGGCACGGGGCACCTCCGCGCCGGCTCGCGACTCGTCACTGACCCAGAGGAGTTTCGGGCCGTCCGCGACCGGATTGGGGAGGTTGAGGGTGTAGAGCACGCCTTCCTGGAGCGCCGGGGGCTTGGGCTCGCGTATCCCTCGGATGAAGAGGAAACCGCGGAAGCATCCGGACGCGGTGGGCGCGCAGGGGTAACGCTCCGTGCGGTGGAGCCTGAGCTCCATGAACGGGACGAGGGTTTCCGCTCCTTCGTCGAGGTCCGGGAGGGGGTATTCGATCTCTCGGAGTCACACAACGTAGTGTTGGGTGCGGAAATGGCCCGACGCTTGCATGTGGGCGTCGGGGACGAAATCCGTATCCTCACGGTGCGGCAAGGAGGACACGATCGCATTCTGCCGCGGGTGAGCCGTGCAGAGGTTCAAGGGATTGTTTCGACCGGGTACCAAGACCTGGATAGACTCTGGGTCTTTCTGCCTCTGGAACGGGGCGAGCGCATCATTCCGGACGAAAGCGGTGAGACGTTCATCTCGGTGAAGATCGAGGATCCGCTCGGCCTCCCGAACCCGCTGTTCGACGGAGGGCGCGGGGAAGGCCGGGTAGCGGAAACGCATGCCGCGGTGCGGGCGGAGCTGCCCGGCGGATGGAACCTGCGAACCTGGTTCGAGCTGGAGCGGCCGCAATACCTGAGCTTTCTGAGCACTAAGAACCTGCTTTCCTTCATCATGTTTTTGATCGTGTGCGTGGCGAGCGTCAATATCGCCTCGAGCCTGGCTACCCTGGCTATCGAGAAGCGCGACGAGATCGCGTTCCTCAAAAGCACCGGCACGAGCAGCCGGATGGTGGCCACGGTATTCCTCTGTGCCGGTTTCCTGATCGGGACAGCCGGAACGGCCTTAGGGGTGACGCTCGGCCTGGCCGCGACGGTTCAGGTAAATGCGCTTCTGTACGCGATCGAGTGGGTGATTCAGGCGGGGATAAACGCGTTCGCCGTGTTGGGAGCGCCCTTCGGTGTCGGAGGCGTAGCGGAGGTGGATCTGCTGACTGCCGAGTTCTACTTGGAGGAGATACCGATCGTCATCAATCCGTATGCGGTGCTCGTTGCCGCGGGGCTGAGTATCGCGCTGGCGACGGTAGCTGCGCTTGTGCCCGCTCGTCGAGCTTCGCGGATCCGTCCCCTTGAGGTGCTGAGGAGGCGCTGACGGCACCGACTCCGGCTCCGGGACAGAGGTGGGAGTTCGGGAGATGCGGGAAGAGGCGGCTCGCGGGCAAAAGGGGGCCTGATTCCCGGCGAATTTGCTGTTACACTTGTACCTGAGGCCGCCGAGCTTGAATCGGAGTACGTAACGTTAGTACCGTTTGAACGGGAGCCGGCAAGCCACGGTTCGGTAGCTGCGTGCGCGGTTCTTTGTTGTTCGGTGCGCAAAGATCGCATATCTTGGATATGCGGGAAGCCGGTCGGATGAGTGGAGACCGGAAGGCGGGGAGCCGAGACTTGATACAGGATAGACGCTATCCGGTGTACGGAAGCGAAGCGTTTGGGGCTGGGAGCACAACCAAGGAGAACCGGCAGCCGGAGGTGTTTTGTGGCACCGAGCCGGCAGGATATCCGGGTCACGGCGCGTCCAACTGAGAGGCGCAAGGAGGAAATCGACACCATGTTTAAGGGATTGACGCAGCGAGCTCAGAAGGTGCTTACCATCCTTGCCCAGGATGAGGCCAAACGTTTTCATTCCGACCAACTCCTTCCGGAGCACATAGTTCTGGCTCTGTTGAAGGAAGGTGGGGGCTTGGGCTACAAGGCGCTTCAGAAGTGCATGATAGACCCCGCCAAGATG
The DNA here is from genome assembly GCA_003554375.1 of Spirochaetaceae bacterium. Classification (GTDB taxonomy): domain Bacteria; phylum Spirochaetota; class Spirochaetia; order DSM-27196; family SKKC01; genus PWGF01. The sequence continues at coordinate 2,449 of PWGF01000475.1, read as the reverse complement.
CAGATCGAGCTGGAGAAGGCAATTCCCCGCAAGAGCGGTGGTTTCATCCTCGGTGACGTACCCCCTTCGCCCCGCGGAAAGAAGGTTCTGGAGGATTCGGCGGAGGAAGCGCGGCTTCTCGGCCATGAATACATCGGAACCGAGCATCTGTTGCTGGCCTGCGGCCGCGAGGACGAAGGCGAGACCGCCAAAGTGCTCGCAAGCAACAATGTGACCATTGACGGGCTTAGAGAAGTGGTTGCCGATCTGAGCGGGACGTCTCCCGCCGGAGCGGCGGCAGCGGCAAGCAGCCGTCCTTCGCAACAGAAGCGCAAGACGACGGTGAGCGGTCAGAAGAAAAACACCCCGACTCTGGACGAATTTGCGCGGGATCTTACCCACTATGCAGCTGAAGGAAAGCTGGATCCGGTGGTGGGGCGTGCCACGGAGATTCAGCGAGTCATCCAGATTCTGGCACGCAGGAGCAAGAATAACCCTGTGCTCATCGGAGAGCCTGGTGTCGGAAAGACCGCCATCGTCGAAGGCTTGGCACAGCAAGTCGTGGAAGGCAGCGCGCCTGAAGTGCTTATCGGGAAGCGCGTGCTGACGTTGGATCTGGCTTCGCTCATCGCCGGAACCAAGTACCGTGGGGAGTTCGAGGAGCGGCTCAAGCGAGTCATGAAGGAGATCACCGGCGCCGGAAACATTATCCTTTTCATTGACGAGCTCCACACGATCATCGGCGCCGGCGGCGCGGAGGGCGCGATCGATGCTTCCAATATGCTCAAGCCTGCCTTGTCCCGGGGAGAGATCCAGTGCATCGGCGCTACCACGCTCAATGAGTACAAGAAGTACGTGGAGAAGGATGCCGCGCTGGAGCGGCGCTTTCAGACGATCTTCGTCGATGAACCGACCGTCGAGGACACGATCGAGATCCTCAAGGGGATCAAGCAGCAATACGAAGACCACCACAACGTGAGCTACACGCCGGGTGCCGTGGAGGTGGCAGCTACGCTGAGCAAGCGTTATGTCACCGACCGTTTCCTCCCGGACAAGGCGATCGATCTCATGGATGAGGCGGGAAGCAGAAAGCGGATCAACAACAGCGTGCGGCCGAGCGAGCTTGCCGATCTCGAGCGGGAGATCGAACGCTTGACTGCTGAGAAGCTCAGCTTAGTCAATAGCCAGAATTACGAGCGAGCCGCCGCGGTTCGTGACGAAGTGCGTGAGCTAAAAGAGCGCGTTGAGAGGATGCGCAGCGAGTGGAAGGTCACGTTGAAGACGGAACAGAACGTAGTGGATGCCGAAGACATACAGTACGTCATCTCGGAGATGACCGGCATTCCGCTTTCTCGTATTGCCCAAAGCGAACAGGAGAAACTTCTAAAGGTAGAAGCTGAGCTACATAAGCGTGTGGTGGGCCAAGAAGATGCCATCAAGGTAATCGCGAGCGCCATACGGCGCTCCCGAACGGGGCTTTCGGCTCCGACACGGCCCATGGGAAGCTTCGTCTTCCTCGGCCCCACCGGCGTGGGCAAAACACTTCTGGCAAAGACGCTTGCCGGATTCATGTTCGGCAGCGAGGATGCGATCGTCCGCATCGACATGTCGGACTACATGGAGAAGCACAACGTCAGCAGACTCGTCGGTGCGCCACCCGGATACGTCGGCTACGAGGAAGGCGGCGTTCTGACGGAGCGGATCCGGCGGAAGCCGTACAGCGTCATCTTGCTTGACGAGATCGAGAAAGCTCACCCGGACGTCTTCAACCTCCTGCTCCAGGTGTTGGAGGAAGGTGAGCTTCACGATAACCTGGGGCATAAGGTGAGCTTCCGGAATACGATCCTCATTATGACGAGCAACGTCGGCGCTCGCGAGCTTTCCCGCGAAAGTACCGTCGGCTTCACATCCGGGGAAGGAATACAGGACTATCGTGAGATCAAGTCTTCGGCCATGAACGAGCTGCGGAAGCTCTTCCGGCCGGAGTTCCTGAATCGAGTGGACGAGACGGTGGTGTTCCACAGTCTGAGCCGAGAGCATCTCAAGAAGATCTTGGATATCGAGCTCGGCGAGGTCCAGACGCGGCTCGGAGAGCGGGAGATCTACCTTGATGTGAAGAGGAGCGTCAAGGATTATATTATCGACCACGGCTTCGACGCCAAATTCGGTGCCCGGCCGCTGCGGCGAACGATCCAGCGGGAGATTGAGGATCCCCTGTCGATGGAGATTCTCAAAGGACGGTTCGGGCCGGAGAGTCGGGTCGTGGTGCACATGCGCAACGGTAAGATCGCGTTTCGAGAAGCGCAGGCGAAGAAGACGAAGAAGCAAGAGCAGGAAGAGCAAGTTCCGGCAGGAGCCGGCCGCTGACGCCGGCGCCCGCCGCTATTCGACCGGCGAATGCGCCTAGCGGCGCCGAGCTTACGGCCGCGCCGGCGAGTCCCAGCCGGGGCTCCGCCGCGGCGCACGCCGG
>PWGF01000410.1 GCA_003554375.1 Spirochaetaceae bacterium | reverse complement strand
CTCACGGTACCTATTCGGCCGGCGGTGGTGTCCGTCTCATCTACTAGTACCTGCCTATATTCCGGAATCCTTGGTTTTTCGCCAACAACAGGAAGCGCCGCCGCGCAATCGAACGCGTCGTTCTGGCGCATCACCGGTGGTCGCATGGTGCGTCGCTCCAAACCTCGCACCAAGGTTACCGCGTGTGAGGCGCTGCCGGGTATCCACCGATTGGGCGACAGTGCAGCGGATTCGTGCAAAGAATCCGGGCTCGCCTGTCCTCCGATCGGAGGAATGACACGGGAACGGAACCGGTGTAGCATTCTGGACAGTCCATCTTGCCGAGGCGGTGATCGGTACCACGCAGGATATGGACTCGGGCCGACCAATACGCTGATCGGTATGGGATGATGAGTTCTTCAGTTTCGAAGGAGGTGATTCCGGCGCGGCGGTGGCATGTCTTGTTATGGCAGACCGGATCACCTACGGGGCCACCGGAAGCTCACCGATTGCAATGGGAGTTCAGGCGGCGCAGAGGGGCTGCGGAGCGTAGTCAGAAGGATCCGGAACCGTTGAACGGGATAGCCGCACGCTTTGGATGCGGCACGTGACGGTAGCCTATCGGCGGGTGAGGCCTGCCGATAGGCGCATTCGGCACTTGTCGGACGAGTTGCAGCAGGAGACCAAACCATGGAACTGTTTGTCGGCGTAACGAGGAAGAGGTGTGTAGCGGCGTTTGTAATCGCCTTTCTTCTATACACGGCGACGTTTGTGCTGTTTCCTCGCTCAGTCCTACCGGACTCGGCCTTGCAGGTGTTCTATATCGGGACAATGCTCGTGATCTTGCTCCACGAGGCGGTTCACGCCGCTACCGCGCTAGCGAAGGGCGTTGCTGCCCGAGATGTCTTTGTGGAATTCCGGCTTGAGCGTGCGGTGGCGTCGTGCGACATCGCCGCGAACGTAAGACGTAACGATATGATGTTCATAACGATCGCGCCGCTCCTCGTGATTGGAGTGCTCGGTATAGGAGCGTACTCCATCACACGGAATTACGTCTTCCTGGCGCCGGCTTGGGTGAACGTTTCGTTTTCGACCTTCGATGTCCTAGGCTTCCTGGATTCCCTGAGGATGCCGCGGCATACGTTCTTTGAAGAAACGAGAGACATTCAGGTGCCGGCCGGCTCTGCCCGCGGCGCTCGATACCCCGCAACCGGCGAAACGAACTCGGCTCGCTCCCTCCGCTTGCTTCACTTGGTCACGTGACTCTCGGGGGCCCCCGGACAGGGGCCTCTCAGGCATGATCTCCGGCCGGACTCTTGTAGTCGCAGTACCGAAAGATCAACTCGGTACGGTTCGCCGTGTGCGTCCGCTCGTACGCCCGGCCGAGGTGCGTCTTCACGGTGGCTTCTTCTATTCCCAGCATGTGTGCATTGTCGACGTTGGAGAACCCGCGTGCTACCAGATCGACAATCTGCCGCTGTCGCGTAGTGAGCACGATTGCGCAGAAATTGTTCTCCGCGGCGGAAACTGCCTCCCCCTCACCGTCGGCGCCCTCACTGCCGTCGTGAGGAGGGCGCCCCTGCGCCGGCACGGCTTCTCCGTCGGCGCCATCGCAGCCGTCCCGCCTGTGAAGTGCCGGCTCTCGACGGACCAACTCGACAAGCTCGTGGATTGATACCGATTCCGGAACCACCGGCACCCCGCCGCATTGGCCGCCTCCGTCCAGGAAGGGAAGGGCATCCTCGTTCTCTCCCAAGAGAATCAGTGCGCTGCACGTATCGCGAACCGTCGAAAGCCACCCCTTGGCCAACGCTCGCAACCTGCGAACCGACGAAAGCTGAACCACCCATATGTACTCGGACGGAAAGCCGTACATCGGAACATCCAAAAGCGTCAACGCCCGCGCCGGTAGCCCGGTGTACCGACGAAGGCAGTCGCCCAAGGCGGTGGACGCCAACCCCCCATCGTACACCAACGCGATCTCACGAGGCTCTTCGCGCTGTTCCATGCTCTCGCCTCCTTGCCGGCGTTCCGCCGGTCAGCGGTTCTTCGCGTCCGCCGGAGACTCTGCAGAACGCGCCGCGTCGCTTGACGGTGCGTGACGTGAAGGCCGCTTAGTCGATCTGTGCACCGGCAACCGAACCGGGACGCCGTGAGGCCTACTCGGTCGTGCTTCCACCGGGAATATTATACCGGGAATGCGAGATGTGCAACTACAAGTCTATGCACTATATCGATGGATTGCAAGAAACCGATACTTCGGGTATCTGAACAACTTTTCAGAAAGGTCTGCCGGTTGTCCACGGAAGCGAGCTTCCCTTCCCGGCGTCTCACCTTCCAACGGTGCTCGACACCACACAGGAGCTCGTTGATCAGCGCATGCTCGAGGATTCGAGGAGGTTCTGGGCGTGCCCCGCCCGCCGGCGAAACTTCTCCGAGGGATGTCGTTGGCCTACAGCCGGTGGCCCCGTGCGCCAAGGCGGACGCCGGGCGACACCAGCCGCCGATCCCGCCGCCGGCCGAATCGAGCCCTTCTCTCCAAGTCGTCGGCGCCGCTCGGACCGCCGTAGCGTCCTCCCACCAAATCGCTCTCCTGCGTCTTCGCCCTTCATTGCGAAACCCGATCCTTCTTGACAGGGGACCGCGCCCGTGCAATCCATTTTCTGAGCGTTATGTCTCTGATCGCCTTTTTCTTGCGCGTGGCAGGCAAGAGAGCTCTTCGGATGCTTGGGGCCTCGCCTATCATCACCGTCATGGCATCCGTGCTTGGCGGAGCCGCCGTGGCGTACGGATCAGTGCCGCGTTTGGAAGTGGAGGAGGGTCTGTTCTCCGCGATACTCCTTGCCGGCTTGGCGGCGGGAACTCTCACCGCCGTGAGGGGGCAACGTCGGCTGCAGCCGGCACTGGCGCGGTTCGCGGCTTCCGGCACATCTCCGGATGCTGTGGCAAAGGTCGTCTACGCTCTGAGGGCACTCCGCGCGGCATTTCCCGGATTCGCGGTCATCGTGCTTGTGGCGACCGGGGTCATACAGCATGCACACCGTTCTCTCGGGAGCGCGCTTCCCGCCGCTTTCTATGTGGCGGTAGGGGCGTGGGCGCTCGCGGTCGTGCATTCAGTGACGGAGACCGGAGCTAAGAGCAGGATTCTCATATTCCCGTACGTTCTGATCTCGCTGTTCGTCATGTTCGTTGTGTTCGTCGTCGATGTGGAGAGCCGTTGGGCCGTCTGGGGCATCACCGCGGCAGTGGCCGCTTTGACTGTCCCGTTGTTCTGGATGAGAAGCGGCGTTTTCGATCGCTCGCGGTTCGAAACAAAGGGACCACGAAGGAGAAAGCAGCGGGTGCACCCGGCGATCGCCGCCACCGCACACGAGTTCGGTGCCGGGGGATTCCCTCAGATCGTCGTGGCGCTGACGATAGTTGCGGGATTCGTGTACTTGGAGGTGCTGGGCATGGAAGTGCTGGGCGGCTCCGGCGCGGCTTCCGCCGGCAGTCTCGGGTTCTTGAGGGCAGCTATCGTCGGGATGACGCTCCTCTCTTTTATCACGGGGATCGACGCCCTCGAATCCGCCGCCTGGCGTTTCCACGCGCTGGTTGTCCTGAGTTTCCGCTATCAGCTCCTCCGGACGTGCGCGTTCTTCGCGCTCGCCACTCTTCCGATCTATCTGCCGCTTCTGATACTGGACGCGATCCGGGACTGGCCGGCGGCCCTTGCCGGTGCGTCCACTCTGGCACTGGGATTGGCGTTCCACGCCTTCCTAGCGCTCTCGGACGGCCCGAGCTTACTCCTCAAGGCCTTCACGGCTGGAGTGGTGACGATAGGGCTCGTTGCCCTGTACGTGACTGCGCCGATGCTCCTCCTGCTCGGCCCGCTCATCGCGGTTCCTGCCGGGAGCCTCGCCCGACGTAGCTTCTATTGGAGGGCCTACTGGTTGTGATTGTGTGCGACGCGCTTTCCAAGCTGTTCCCCAACTCCCGGGGCATCTTCGACATCGAGCTCCGGCTAGAGCCGGGCACGATCTATGGCATCGTCGGCGCCAATGGTGCGGGAAAGACCACGCTCCTGCGGTGTCTGAACGGACTGGCGCTTCCGACCTCGGGGACGGTCCGGCGAGGTGGTGCCGACATCTGGGACCACGTAGGCTTTAGCACCGTCCGGAGGACGACATCGTACGTGCCGACGGAGGACTACTTCTACGAGAAGCTCTCGTGCCGGGAGAATATCGAGCTGGCTGCAATTCTCCGTACGAAGAAGCGCACGCTCCCGGCTGCGGTGGAGGCACTCCTCGACTATTTCGAGCTCCGTTCGGTCCTGGACGGCAGGTTCGGAGACTGTTCGACGGGAGAGCGCAAGAAAGCGCAGGTGGTCGGCTCGCTCGTCTCTCCGGTAGACACGCTCATCTGGGACGAGCCGAATGACGGGATCGACATCCTGTCGAACATGAAGCTGAAGCGACTGCTCGAGCGCTACCGGGACGCGGGAAAGTACGTGATCGTCTCGAGTCACGTAATCGAGTTCCTCGACGATCTTGTCGATCGCCTTATCCTCCTCCACGACGGAAGGGTGGTCGCCGAGGCGAGTCGCTATGAGGTCGATTCTCTCAGAGACTTCTATCTGGCACACGCGGCGGCCGGTCAGTACGACGAGCTTACCCCACCGGATCCGGTAGAGTGACGGGGCCTGAGGGCATTTCGATCGGGCGTGGTGCCATGGCGATAGCCCAGCGCCGGGCGGCATGTGTCGTCCGGCGCTGGGTCGCCGGACTGTACGACTTGTCTGCGATACGGAGGAAGTCAATGAAGACTAGATACTCGCCGTACCCAGCACAGACCTGCTCCTCCTCCGCTCCTACCCAATGGCTGCTGTGGCAGCGGCTTCTGCTCCTTGGGGTGCTCGGAAAGCTCCTGTTTTGGTTCGATCATTTCTTAAGCCAGAGAGGCGTCGGGTTGCCGGCAGAGAGCTTATTTGCTTCTATTTGTTCTTGTGGCGGTGTGTGCGTGCTCGCTGGTGCTGGCGCTGAGACGTCAACGTGAGGTGCGGATATCCACACGCCTTCTCGGGGTGGTCTTGATCATTGCGCTTGCGCTTTGGGCTCTTGATTTCGCGACGACGTACTGGGGGACGGAGGGGTTCGATCCTCAGGTGGTACCCGAACGAGAAGGGAATCCTCGTTTTGTCGAGATCGTGGGGACGCACAACCGCGGCGCATTGAATGCCTGGATGCTCGTGAATCTCTTGGTTCGGGTCCTAACGCTCCTGCCTCTGGCCTTCTTTCGCGGCGTTTGGGTCGTCACATCCTTTGTCTCGCCCGGAGAGCTCTCATGGGCTATAACCGACTATTACCTTTCGGCGATGATTATCATCATCCCGGTGCTCTGCGTCCCGTTGTCGCTGAAACTGTTGCACCCTGTCATTGCGCCGGCCGGTAACCCGCAACTGGGTACAAATCACGAGGACGAGAGGTAGCATGTGCCGTGACTGTCGGGCATATGTGCGCGATGCCGGCAATAGGCGGAACGCTACCTGCAGCAGTCAACACGCTCTTCTTTGCCTGTGGCCCGATTTATGTAGGCGAGTCGGGGCCGGTGCTTTGCCTGAGCTATCGAAATGGTGACACCACTGCAAGACGAACAAAGCTCCTCAAGGGTTCGCGTCGGCGGCGACGAGTTGACGCCCTGGGAAACCGGGGGCATCATCGAGTACGAACGACGTACGGGAAGCTGCGGCTTTAGGAAACTCAGATACGATGAGTACCGCACCGAGAAGGCATTCATATTCAAGGTTGAGCATCCCGATGAAACCGCCAAATACGCAGTGTTTCCGGAAGGCAAGGTATTGGACTATTCACGAAGTGAAGGCTAACGGAGGTGTTGGCGGCAATCTTCTGCTTACGGTTCCTGCCGAGCATCTGTCTCCGCTCCGGACTGGATAGCCGACAGCCGTCCCGCTCCACCCACTCGCACACTCGCTCAGAACACTGTAGAGCACTATGGGGCGCTCGGGCTGTTCCCCGGCACGCCGTCGGGCCTTCCTAACGGCGTCAATGATCGTCTACGGAGAGGTTGTGCTTCGACTGGGGCCGGGGCGTTGCGGGCTGAGCCTTCTGGGTACGGTGTGATAACTCGCAGCAGGATCATAGCCTGGTTGAGCAGGAGGCTCAACGGCGGCGGAAAACCAAATCCGTCGGACGTTGCGAGATCGCGGTACGGCAATATGGCTTGCGGTAGGGGCACCCTCACAGAATCTGAACGACCGCCGATACCACCGTCACCAGCGCAAAGAACGCCATAATCATGCGGTTGGTCGTGCGGAACCGGGCGTCCATGTCGATTCGCATCTCCTCAAATCGCTTG
>PWGF01000027.1 GCA_003554375.1 Spirochaetaceae bacterium | reverse complement strand
TGGGCTGCAGGCACCTCGAGTCCCGCTGCCGACGAGTGGGTGCGGGCAGTGGGCCTCCCGCCGGAAGCTTTTCCGCACGAGCTAAGCGGAGGTATGAAGCGGCGCGCTGCATTGGCTCGGGCGCTTGCGGCGACGGCGCAAGTTCTCCTCCTGGATGAGCCGTTTTCCGGACAAGATGCTGTGACCAAGCGCGGCTTGGTCGAGCTCCTCAGCCGGTATCGGAGTCGGTACGCGCCGACCGTGATTCTTGTAGCACATGACCAACGCGATGTGGCGGGCATTGTGGACGAGCGTCTCTCCCTGCGGTGAGGGCGCGCGTGCCGACAGTATGTCACGGGTTCTTAGCTCAATCAGCAGGCGGCGTGGTGGACGCAGTTGGCGGCCGCGTGAGCAGCACAGGTGCAGATCATATTCTTCGTAAGTCGTGATAATGCTGGAATTAATGATGAAGAATGTGATCCGTTGTGATTGACGATCATATATATTGACTATTGCAACACAAATATGGTAGCTTCCGGTCCGCCAGGAGGTAGTATGAGTAGGATAACATGGCATGACGGCGACGCGTTGACTCCCGACCTGGAGCGGTTCATCGACGACTGGTCTCGCCGTCCGGGCAGTCTCATCATGGTGCTGCACCGTGTCCAAGAGGAGTACGGTTACGTTCCGCGGGAAGTTGCGGCGGAGGTCAGCCGCCGACTGGATGTGCCGCTTGCACAGATCTACGGGGTGCTTACGTTCTACCAGATGTTCCGGCTGGAGGAGCCCGGAAAGCACCGCGTTCAGGTCTGCATGGGAACGGCGTGCTATCTCCGAGGTGCGGAAGGGCTCATGGATGAGTTGAAGACCATGTTTGGCGTGGAAAGTGGGGGGACTACCGACGACAAGATGTTCACGATCGAAGGAGTGAGATGCGTCGGCTGCTGTGGCCTGGCGCCGGTCGTGATGGTCGACGGTGAGGCCCACGGGCACGCTACGCCGGAAGAGCTCCCGGGCATTCTCGCCCCGTACCGGGATCGAGAAGAGCCGGAGTCAGAGCTTCGGGAAGTTCTGGAGGGCGCGGAGTCCTGGAATGACGACGGCCAGGATAGGAATACGGATTCCTCGGCGGAGGACGACGGCAACCAAAGCAGAAGCCGGAACCGCAAAGGCGGCACCGGCCGGCGCGCCGGCAAGAAGGGGAAAAAATGACGGTATCGGAGTTACGTGACTTACGTGAGCGGAAGGAAAAAGAGCACGGGCGCCAAGGCCCGGGAACCTCGCAGGTGCAGATTATCATCGGAATGGGAACCAGCGGCATCGCCGCCGGCGCGAAGGAGGTGATGAAGACGTTTTCGGAGGTCTTGGAGGAGCATGAGGTTCAGAACGCGCAGGTTCGAAAGACGGGCTCACTGGGGTTGGACCACGCCGAGCCTACCGTGGAGGTTGCCGCGCCCGGCATGCCGCGAGTGATCTATGGCCAGGTGGATGAGGAAGTGGCTCGTCAGATCGTAGAGCGTCACATTCTGGAAGGCGAGCTAGTCGACAAGCACGTGTACGACCGACCCGCACCGGATGCGCTAACGGAGTGAGTAATGGGGTATCGCAGCTATTGTTTGGTTTGTTCGGGAGATAAGTGCAAGAACGAAGCGTCGCGGGAGGTCTATAAAGAGCTCCGGCACGTGGCGGAAGCCCGCGGAGTCGACCGTGAGGTTCAGGTGGTGCGGGCCGGGTGCTTCGGACTCTGTAGAAGTGGCCCGATCGTTAAACTCCTGCCCGACGAGACTCTCTATGTAGGCGTACAGCCGGATGACGCGCAGCAGCTTGTCGACGATCATATTGCGGGCGGCAAGCCGGTAGAGCGTCTCATGCTTCGGGACGAGGATTGCATGCCGCATCTCGAGACGGTGCGGCAGACCGGCTTCTATCAGAAGCAGGTACGTCTTGTTCTTCGGAACTGCGGCCTTATCGATCCGGATTCGATCGACGAGTACATCGCGAGGCAGGGCTACGCAGCTCTGGAAAAAGTGCTCACGGAGATGTCGGCGGATGACGTGATCGGTGAGCTCAAGGCCTCCGGACTTCGTGGCCGGGGCGGCGCCGGCTTTCCAGCCCACCTGAAGTGGAACTTCACGCTCCAGGAGGTGCGGAGGCAAGCGCGTGAGAATCCCGACTCGATGTCCGAGGTCTCTATTGTCTGTAACGGTGACGAGGGAGATCCCGGTGCGTACATGGACCGCTCGGTCCTGGAAGGTGACCCGCACTCGGTTATCGAGGCGATGGCTATTGCCGGCTACACCATGCGGGCGCGCCGTGGCTATATCTATGTCCGCGCCGAATATCCCCTGGCTATCGCTCGACTGGAACACGCGATTGCCCAGGCGCATGAGTACGGGCTGCTTGGCCGGAACATCCTTGAAACAGGCTTCGACTTCGAAGTGGAGATCCGGCTGGGGGCCGGGGCCTTCGTGTGCGGAGAAGAGACTGCACTTCTGGCCTCTATTCAAGGCGAGCGCGGTACGCCATGGCCTCGTCCTCCGTACCCGGCAGTCGTGGGGCTGTGGGACGGTCCAACGGTCATAAACAACGTAGAGACGTGGGCGAACGTTCCGCTCATTATGCTCCGCGGGGGGGAATGGTTCTCGCGGATCGGGACCGAGAGTTCCAGCGGCACGAAAGTATTTGCGTTGACGGGGAAAGTGAACAACACGGGACTGGTAGAAGTTCCCATGGGGATCACCCTTCGCGAGATCGTCTACGACATCGGGGGCGGAGTCCGGGACGGCAAAGAGTTCAAAGCCGTTCAGACCGGCGGCCCTTCGGGCGGCGTGTTGACTGCGGAGCATCTGGACACGCCGATCGATTTCGACAGCCTATCGGCCCTCGGCTCGATGATGGGCTCCGGCGGTATGATTGTCATGGACGAGGACGACTGCATGGTGGACGTCACCCGGTTCTACCTGGAGTTCTCCGTCGACGAGTCTTGTGGGAAGTGCGCGCCGTGTCGGATCGGTGGGCAGAAGCTCCATTCGATCTTGTCGCGTATCACTGAAGGCAGGGCGCACGACCAGGATCTTGAGAACTTGGACGCTATCGGCAACGCCATGCAGCACGCGTCGCTGTGCGGGCTTGGCCAGACCGCGCCGAATCCGGTTATCTCCACGCTGCAGTCGTTCCGCGACGAGTATGAAGCTCATATTCGCGACCGGAGGTGTCCAGCGCGTCACTGCAAAGCGTTGGTCCGCTATGAGATCGATCCGGAAGCGTGCATCGGATGTACCGTGTGCGCGCGGAAGTGCCCGGTCAATTGCATTCACGGCGAGCGAAAGGCCGTGCACTGGATCGACCAGGAGGAGTGCATCAAGTGCGGGGAGTGCTACGCGGTCTGTAAGTTTGGGGCAGTTCGTGTTTCGTAGCGGAGGCAGAAGGAAAAGCCGGGCGCGCGCCACGCACGCGCGAGAAGGCAGAGCAAGGAACGGGACGAAGGAGTGGAAGCAGTGCGTACACTGGTAGATGTCAAGGTCAACGGAATGGAGACCTCGGTTCCTGAGGGGACCAGCATACTGGATGCAGCGGATCAGGTCGGGGTGAAGGTCCCGGCTTTGTGCAAGCATGCCGATACCCCGGCCTGGGGAGCATGCGGTATCTGCATTGTCAGAGTTGATGGGGCGGCGAAGATGCCGCGCGCATGCGCTACGGCCGTGACGCCGGGAGCCTCGTATATTACGCATGACCCGGAGCTAGCCGATATACGCCGCACGACACTGGAGATGATTCTTTCGAGTCACCCCAACGAGTGCCTCACGTGCGGAAGAAACAGGACATGTGAGCTCCAGACGATGGCCGCGAACTTCGGGATTCGAGAGGTCCGGTTCGAGCGGCATGGAGAGGATCTGCCCAAGGATACGTCAACGCCTTCATTGGTGCTGGACCCGGAGAAGTGCATTAAGTGCGGCCGGTGCGTCCTGGTCTGCCAGAAGCTTCAGGACGTCTGGGCTATCGAGTTCCTGGGGCGCGGCCATGGGACGCGTATTGCCCCGGCCGCGGATGTCTCGCTTGCAGACAGCCCCTGCATCAAGTGCGGACAGTGTAGCGCGCATTGCCCGGTCGGCGCCATATTCGAGCGTGACAATACCCGTGAGCTCCTGGGGGCCATTCGGAATGAGAAACTGCACGTCACTACTCAGATTGCGCCGGCGGTGCGCGTCGCATTGGGTGAGGCGTTCGGCTTGCCTCCCGGAACGCTCTCGACCGGGAAGGTATACGCAGCGCTCCGGCGCCTCGGGGTGGACACGGTATTCGACACGAACTTCTCCGCCGACGTGACGATCATGGAGGAGGCGAAAGAGTTCGTAGATCGCTTGGAGCATGAGCCGGAACGGCTTCCGCTTATTACCTCTTGCTGTCCGAGCTGGGTGGATTACCTGGAGAAATACTGGGATGACATGATCCCGCTCTTTTCGACCGCGAAGTCACCCATGATGATGCAGGGGGCGCTCACCAAGACGTTCTTTGCCGAGCAGCATGGTATAGATCCGGACTCGATCTATTCGACTGCTATCATGCCGTGTACCTCAAAGAAGTTCGAGCTCTCTCGAAGCGAGAGCATGTATGCCTCAGGGCGCCAGGACGTGGACCTTGTTCTGACGACTCGTGAGCTCGCACGGCTTCTGCACAGCAACGGAATCGAGTTTGCTTCCTTGCCTGATGAAGAGGCCGACGATCCCATCGGTACGTATAGTGGCGCCGGTACCATCTTCGGAGTAACCGGAGGAGTGATGGAAGCTGCGCTCCGTACTGCCGCCCACTATGTCACCGGTAAGGTAATCGAGCCCCTTACCTTCACGAAGGTTCGCGGTATGGATGGGGTTCGCGTCGCGTCGTTCGATCTCAAGGGTGCGCAGCTACGTGTTGCGATTGCTCACGGCATGGCCAACGTCCGCGATATCCTCAAGGAAGTTCGCGCTGCAAAGGAGCGCGGCGAGAAGTTGCCGTTTCACTTTTTGGAGGTCATGGCGTGCCGCGGCGGATGTATCTCCGGCGGTGGGCAACCGTATGGGAGCGATGATAAGGTGCGGGCGCAGCGCATCCGAGGGCTCTACTCGGATGACGACGCAGCGGCAGCGCGGTGCTCCTACCAGAACCCGGCGATACAAGCGCTCTACCGGGAATTCATCGGAGATCCGGGGAGTGACCGCGCGCACGAGCTTCTTCACACGGGCTACCGCTCACGGCCGATATACGCGCGGTAAGCGAGAGTGTGGCGCTCCGGGCGCAGGCGTCTCAGTTTCGGGTTCCATGCGGATTCGAAGGCTGTGTGCCGGGCTTGGATGCCTGAAGCCGCGTCGCCCGTTTGGTGCGAGCGCGGCTCCGCCTGGGCGTAGCGAGCATCTGTACCGCTTTCACGCCATCAGGCATATCCGGTCCGTACCCGCTCTTCAGCCCGTACCCTCTCTTCAGTCGGGCGCGATCGCGGCCTCGTCCTGGCCTGGGCTCCGTGCTCCGGCGCGCTCGTAGCGATGCTCGTACGACATGGCTTTCCACAGGCTGCGTACCATCAAGAGCATCACCAACGTAAACGGGAGCGCCGCCACAATCGCCATCCGTTGAAGCGCCTCGAGCCCACCCGATACCAGGAGTACCGCAGCGGCGCTGGACTGGATGAGCCCCCACAGGATCTTCTTGGTAAGCGAGGGGGAGAGGTTCCCGTTCGACGTCATCACCGCTAGGACGAAAGTGGCAGAGTCCGCCGACGTGATGAAAAACACGGCTAGAAGCAGGAGCGCGGCGCCGGAGGTGATCGCCGCTGCCGGATAGTGCTCCAGGATGCGGAAGAGAGCCGTCGGAACGTTCTCTACAGCCTGGACTGCGACTCCCGCATCCGCGGCGAGCTCCAGATGGAGGCCCGCTCCTCCAAAGACGCTGAACCAGATAAAGGTAAGAAGCGTCGGGACGAGTAGCGCTCCTAGGATGAACTCCCGTATCGTACGGCCCCGGGATATACTCGCGACGAAGAGCCCAACGAACGGAGACCAGGAGATCCACCATGCCCAGTAGAAGAACGTCCAATCCTTGGTCCACTCGTGCCCTTCGAACGGATTGGCGCTCAGGCTCAGAGGAACGAGCTGGGAGAGGTAGTCGCCGAGCGTGGTAGTGAAGACGTTGAAGATGTACGAAGTCGGTCCGACCACGAGGAGCACGAGCAGAAGCGTCAATGCGACCATCACGTTGGTGCGGCTCAAGATCTGAATGCCACGGTCCAGGCCGGTTGCGCTGGAGATCAGATAGAGTACCGTGACTACGGCAATGATAATGAGGGTGGTGGTGATGCCCTCAGGTATCGGAGAAACGTACGATAT
>PWGF01000181.1 GCA_003554375.1 Spirochaetaceae bacterium | reverse complement strand
GGGGGATGTAACGGGAGCATGTACTATCTCTATGTAGAAGTGCCGAGCCTTCGGCGCCTGCAACGGATCTACGGTGACTCGGTGAAGGAGATGCTGGACGAAGTTGCACGCGGTCTTCGCGAGGCCGGGGGGGTACAGACATTTCGCGACGGCGGACGCATGCTGTGGCGACTGGAAGGTATTGGTGAAGGCGAGCTGCTCAGGCTTGCCGAGGTCGCGTGGTTTGCTCGGAAAGTGATGGCCGGGTACCGTGAGAGCCTGTTCGGGTTCAGCGTGGTCCTGGATCATGCGCCGCCTTCAGAAGAAGAGACGTTGTTCAAACGGCTTTGCGAGCTTTCAGTCCGGTTGGAAGATGAGCAGCTGTGGCTTACCGAGCCGGTACGTCGGGACCTGGCTTCCTTCCTGGAAACAGAGCAACGCGCGGATGTGGCCCGTGTCTTGGGCCCTCGGGTACAGCAGAGCTCCATTGGGCCTGTGTACGAGCTCTTCGGCAGAGACGAGCTTGTGGAGCCGGCGTTAGGAGCTCTGGAACAGTACATCGACGAGGGGGAGGGCCCTTCGGCGGTTCTGGTGTACGGCCCGCCCGCTGCCGGGGTGCCGTACGTGGCGGAAGAGGTTGCGCGCAGACTCAACGGACGGAACGCTCCGGAGCCGATTATAATCCGGGGAGGAGATCCGGTAACCGACGGGTTTGCCCCGTTGGACTACGCATTTGACCATCCGTTGGCCCGGTCGGAGGAGGTTGGGGCGAGTAAGCTCCATCGTTCGCTGTGGAGCTCCCGGCGCGGGTTACTGCCGGAGGAGATAGAGCGGCAGCCGAGGGAGCGTTGTCCGGACAATTGGGACAACGACCGGCTGGTCTTGTTCCGGCTCATGTTGGATGCATACGTTCGAGAGGTCGAAACGCAGCTCGGGTTAGCGACTCTCGTGGTCGAATCGATTGACGAGTTTTCCGAGCATCTCCGGAGTCTTCTGAGCCGAATCGTCGCCCCCTACCGTGCCGACAGGCGTTTGGCGGTGGTTTTTACCTCGGAGCGGCCGTATGTGCCCTCGGAGTTCCGTGGAGACTCTTGTACCAAGGTGCCTGCGGCGAGCCTCACGAATCAGGCCATTCGCGAGTTCCTCGACATGTTGGACCTAGCCCACATTTCGTTGAGTCAGGTGCGACGGCTCACACGGGGGCAACCGTTAGCGGTCTATCATCTTGTCCGTGCTGCCGGCGGCCAAGAGGTTCCGCCGTCGGATGCCGACCAGGAGAGCGGCGAGTCCGATCCGTTGGCGGCTAGCCGCTGCGCGATGGGGCGGCTTCCGGCGTTCGATCAGGAAGTGCTGTTCGCTGTGACCAAATTCGGCGTCGCGCTCGATGTGAATGGGTACTGCGTGGCGCTGGAGCAAGCCGGCTTGTCCCGGTCGAATGTGGCGGCGGCTTTCGACCGGCTCCGGGATACGGGGTTCATCCGGGGCTCGAGCTATCCCGGGGCGTCGGTCCCCGGAGGGGAGGCCGTCTTATCCACGCGGCTCGGAGAGCACGCGTCGACAATCGTCAAGCGGTGTGAGGAGACCATACTGGGGATGTGGCAGAGCAGGTGGCGCCGAATGACCCCGAATCGGTATGGAAAGCTTGCCGCGTATCGGGACGGGGCCGTCCTCGCGGGAGCCACGGTGGTCGTCGTTCATATGCTTCTGGACTGGCGCTGTCTCTCGGCGGCTCGGCACGTTCTGAGTAGCCTGGAAGCAGTGGCGAACGAGCGAAGCGACGATCCGGATAGCGCCCACGTGCCGGCCGGTGTCTTCGCGGCGTGCCTTCGGGCGGCGTTGTTGGAAGGGGATGTGAGCCGGGCCAAGTCGGTCTACCGTTCGTGGCAGCACGTTCCGGTTCCGATGAAGGGGAAGAGCGCTCAGGCGCAGATCACCCATGAGCGTGCACGCTACCACATTGCTTTCGGCAACTCCCGCGAAGCGAATGCCGTGACGCGGCGGGCGATTTTGGAGTTCCAAGATTGCGAGGATGCGGTGGGCGTGGCCCAATCTCAGCTGACGTTTTCTTCGGTTCTCCTCGGCGAAGGGCGGCTTCTCGAAGCGCGAGACTACGCGGTGATGGCGCGCAGCGAATCGTCGACACCGTTTTCCAGCTACGACAGGGTGCGATCGTACGGTATCGAGGCCGGAATATGCTTTCTGGAAGGGGAATCCCGGCGTGCGTCCGAGTGTATCCAAATCGGCGTCGAAGACGCAGCTCAGGCCGGGATGCGCGAATGGGAGCTGTTCTTTCGGCTTCTTGACGCCCGGTTTCAACACGAGTTGGGTCGATATGGGGAGGCGGAGCAACGGTTTGCCGTGGCTGCGGCGGAAGCGGAGGCACGAGGCTTCTCGGAGGCTGCGTCGTGCTTTCTCTCATGGAGCGGCCGTTGCGCCGGGTTGGCCGGGCACTCCGATCGAGCCCGGCGGTTGCTCGCCGACGCTTCCGCTTCGGCGGAACGGCTCTTCTTTCGCGCCGAGATCGATGCACGCTCCGGGAGATACGACGAAGCGGAGGACGCCCTCAGCAAAGCGGCGGACGTGGACGAGCCCCCCCCGCTGCTGTCGCCCGAGCGGGTGAGCTTCCGCGACGGCTTCTGCTCCGTAGAGGACCGCTCCTTGGGCAGAGCCACCGGTGAGCGAGTGCTTCCGGCGCTCATCCGAGCGCTTCGCGGCTATGTGAAAGCCAAGCAGGGGAAGCTCGACGAAGGAGTGTCGATTCTCAGAACGATGCTTCGCTCCGAAGAGCGCAAGGAGTTCGATCCGCATAACGCGTTCTACTATCAGTTGTACGGTGCCGTTCTTCCGAAGGAACGGCTCGCTGCCTACGACGATCGCGGAACCGAGTTGGGAAAGGCCATCAAGTATCTACGAAAGCGAGCGGGAAGGATCGAGGATTATCGCGAGAAGCGGGATTTCCTCTACGCCAACGTATGGAACAGCGAGCTGCTCAGGATGGGGGCTGAACACAACTTGGTTTAGGCGTCAACCGGTACGGTGCTGGGCAGCCCCAGGCGGCACATCACGTCCACAGAGAAGCAGGCGGGGCCGTCCTTTGGCCGACAGTTTCCAAACGCGTCTGCCGTGCTGCCGGACGACGACTCCACCGTTGACACGCGGTACGGCTCTTGTTAGGTTACAAGCTCCCGGTGCAAATGGACTATCGTACGTTCATGGCGGCGTAGCTCAGGTGGTAGAGCAAGCGGCTCATATCCGCTAGGTCGGGGGTTCAAGTCCCTCCGCCGCTAATTCCAGCCTGTCATTGGGGCAGGTCTTATCCTGCCCCCGCCGCCGTTTGTCGGCATATCTCGCCTTCTGGACACTCTGTGAGAACACTGGATTCGTGAAAACGGCGAGGCCTATCTTTCTATTCGGCGGGGTGCCGGTCTACAGGCGCGGGCCGGCTGATGTCTTCTCCCTTCTCGGTGCGTTCGGCAAGCGTTTCGATTTCCCTGACGAACTCTTCTACACCCGTGAAGTTCCGGTAGACACTTGCAAAGCGAATGTACGCCACCCGATCCATATCGTAGAGCCGTTTCAGCACCAGCTCTCCAATCTCCTTGGCCGCCACCTCGTGGCTCTGCATCCCCCGCCAGGCGGCCTCGTCCTCGATCTCCGAAAGAACACGCTCGATATCGGCTTGACTGACGGGGCGTTTCTCCAACGCCCGTTGCACTCCCCGCTCCAGCTTGCCTCGATCGAACGGTTCCCGCCGTCCTCGAGACTTGATTACCATCAATTGCTTCTCTTCGATCCGCTCATACGACGTGAAACGGTAGTTACACGCCAAACAGACCCGCCGCCGGCGTATACTCTCTCCGGCTGCTAGAGAACGGCTCTCCAGTACCTTGTCTTCCGTGTTCCCGCACCGCGGGCATCTCATTCGCTGCTCCCCCGGATCGCCTGCGGTCGTAATCTCAGCGAGGTCTCCGTCCGCGGCTGTCGAATACGGTTACCCGACAGCAACATCCGCGATTCGCGCCTGCTCGTACCCGAACGACTGAAGCAATGTACCGTCGACGGGATCGTAGAGATTCCCCCGTTGCGGTCTTATTCCGACGTGCATCCCTCGCCGGATTCGAGAAGCGCTCTTGTGATCCGACCGGCAGAGAAGCTGCATTCCTCGATCTCCCAGAAGCAAATGGATCAACGTATCCGCGCCTTGCGGCATGACCGCCATCACTTCCACGGTTCCTTCATCTTCGGCCGGATTGGGTTCCAACTCGAGATGTTCGGGGCGGACATGCGCCATCACCGCCCTGCCTGCGAGGTCCGCACACTCTTTGGTCAGCGGGACAAAGCAGTACGGATCCTCCTCGGGAATGAGCAGAAAACGTTCCCCGGTGTAGTGAACATCGCCGGTGACGAAGTTCGTCTTGGGGTTACCGGTGAATGCTGCGACCTGCTCGGTCGCCGGGAAATGATAGACACGCTGTGGATCATCAACCTGGAGGATTGTTCCGTTGTCCATTACGGCGACACGGTCGGCCATGGCATATGCTTCGGTCTGCTCGTGGGTAACGTACAGACTCGTGATGCCCAGCTTTCGGTGGATGCGCTTCAGTTCCGCCCGCAGCGATACGCGGAGCATCGGATCGAGATTGGACAAAGGCTCGTCGAAGAGGAGGTATTCAGGTTCCGCAGCGATGGTCCGGGCCACCGCCACCCGTTGCTGCTGTCCTCCACTCAGGTGCCGGGGCTTCCGGTTGGCCAGATTGGTCATGTCGACCATCTCCAAGGCGCGGCGAACTCGTGTCTCGATCTCCTGCTTGCCGACATGCCGCATCTTAAGGCCGAATGCCACATTGCGGAAGACATTCATGTGGGGATAGAGCGCGTAGTTCTGGAAGACCATCCCAATCCTTCGATCTCGCGGAGGCAAGCTGAGTCCCCGCGCTCCGTCGGCGACGGTACGCTCACCGAGATGGATGGCGCCGGTGTCCGGTTGCTCCAGACCTGCTATACAACGGAGGAGTGTGGTTTTTCCACATCCGCTTGGTCCCAACAGCACCAGGAACTCACCATCCTCAATCTCCAGGTCTGCCCATGCGATGGCTGAGACACTTCCGAATCGCTTGCTCAGATTCTCGACTGTTATGCCACCCATACACTGTTCTCCTGCGCTTCGAGCCCTGCCGGCTACGATTCACCGAAGCAAGTCAGAGACTCTATCTTTGAGTATCAATATAACAAGGGTTAGTGGCAATCGTCCCGCCGGTCCGTTAGGATGTGCCGAATATGACTACTGCCATTCCGTTGCTGCTGCCGTTAGTCGCGGTCGGTGTCTTGGGGTATTCGTTCCGGCGTTTCGGCTTCTTCCCGCCGGCGTTCATCGAACACCTCAACCGTTTTGCCTACTACGTGGCGCTTCCTGCGCTCCTGTTCGAGTCTACGAGCACCGTTTCCACGGCGGGTGAGGATTACGTCGCGCTCTTCTGGTTGGTCCCGGCGTTCACGGTAGCCACGGCTCTCGCAGCGCTGCCGGCGACCCGGATTGTTCCGCCCGGCGTCCGAGGAGCGGTCGTGCAAGCCGGTTATCGCAGCAACATGGCCTATCTGGGCCTTCCGGTCGTGGCTGGACTGCTCGGCGAGAGCACAGTGCCTATTACGGCAGTCGCGCTCGCTCCTGCGGTTGTGACCAACAGCGTACTGAGCATCGTTATTCTCAGACTATATCGATCCGATGTGTCGTTTTCGGTAGGACGGCAGCTACTCGATATTGTTCGGAATCCTCTTATCCTCTCTATTGCCCTGGGAATGGTGGTGGCGGCGTTGGGCGTGACGGTGCCCTCGAGTCTGAAGGAGTTTGTAGGGCTCGTTGCGCGCACCGGCCTTCCCCTTGTACTCATTGTGGTCGGATATAGCGTCCGTTTATCCCGACTCAGCCGGAGATTGTCGCCTGTGTTCTTGGCGGTTGCGATCAAACTCGTTATCATGCCGATCTTGGCGTACCTGATCGTTGGGCTCCGATTCGGCTCAGGGCATGTGGTGTTACGCACTGCCACGCTGCTGGCGGCGATGCCGACCGCGGTCGCATCCCAAAGCTTCGCGGCTGTGCTCGGCGCGGATGAGGAGGTTACTGCCTCCGCAGTCAGCCTGTCGACGCTACTCTGTCTGCTCTCTGTCCCGGCATGGTTCATGCTTCTGTGAGAGCTGACGGCGCCGGAAGAAACCTACGGAGGACGATCAGCGAACGGAAACTACGTTATCGATACGGAGAGGAGCTTCGAAATGGCAGACGTGAAACATACGCTGTCCGAGTCTGATATCCCGAGGAGTTGGCACAATATCCAGGCGGATCTCCCGGAGCCGCTTCCCCCGGT
>PWGF01000212.1 GCA_003554375.1 Spirochaetaceae bacterium | reverse complement strand
GTGACGGCCCGATTCAACCCGGTTGGAAGAATTACTCCAAGCTGGGACCGGGGCTTTATCACTGTCACTTGGGTTTTCGCTGGGTCGCCTGTTGGCGGCATGACAAGGAAACGTTGATTATCGAGGTATAGTATGCAGGTTCACGAGAAAACGCCCCATATTAATGTGACCATCAGCGGGGAGGGAGCCGCCCACGTTGCTGAGGCGATTCGTTCCGTTTACCCCGACGCCGAGATTCTGGACGATTCCGGTGAAGCTCTGCCGTGGCGGGGTTCCGATCTGGAAGCTGAGATTCACGCCGAGCGCACGCCGGGCCTCATGGTCAAGGCATATCGCGAGCAGGCAGGGCTTTCGGTGACCGAATTGGCCGACCGTGTTGGTACAAGGTATCCGAACATTTGCGCGATTGAACGGGACCGCCGAAAGATTGGCTACCGGATGGCCCGAAAGCTCGCGGACGCGCTCGGGACGCAGTACCAGAGGCTTCTTGACTGAATCAATCCCTACAGCCCGACTGATTGGGAGAGAGAATCTACCGCCGGCTCCCGCTCTCGCGGGCCTCCCAGCGGCCGTCGCGTGAGCCGTTTGCGGGATCGGCGAATCGGGCTTAGAGTGGATGGTCCGGGGGTATCGGGGTGGGATGTGCGGCACGTAGCAGTTCGCGGGAAACGTATAGCTATTGGTGCTACTACCATGAACGGGACGATTTCGGATTGGTTCGTGTTCGGCGGTGACTCGACTCATCGTGATTGGCGACGCTTTCGTCCATTGGGCTTGTCACGCGAAGAGGACTGGTCCGACCGGCTTGCGTTTCTCATAGAGAGCTCCACCTCAGGTCTCCTTGCCCACGGTTTGGTCGGCTCCGACGGAGCCCCGCCGCAAGACTACGCCCTCCCGGACAGGGTCGAGCGAGAAACCCTGCACGAAGGCTATCGATCGGACCTGGTTGTCCGCTGACGCGGTGGCAGGGGGTCACACGTGGAGGTCAAAACTGGTGACCCGGAGTTGGGAAAGACCCGTGCAACCGGCGCAGCCATGAGACGCAGGTACCGTATTCCCGCGGCGCTTTGGTCCAACTACATTCTTCTGCCATCCCACCAGCTTGCAAATTGGGAGGCCGTGCCCAACGACGTCGACGGAAAGCCCGAGACATGTGCCGTGACCTGGGATCAGGTAGCGGTAGGTATTCGTCGTGGTCTGGTGTCGGACGAGTCTCGGTTGTGGAAGGCGTTTGGTTTTGCACTCGTCGCCGCCGTCGAACAGCTACTGGTCGGCTTCCCGGGAGACCGAATCGACAAGAGACCGATCGACGGAGCTTCCGCGACGATATCGATCGCGGTTAACTGGTATGAAGCAGATGGAGACTATCCCTTCTATGCGCTGAGTATCGAACCCGTAGCCACCTACAGCGATGCAATGCAAAGCTTCGCTTGGAGCGAGAGGGTCGCACCTTCTCCGGACGGAATCCGGTACGAGCCGAATCCCGACGTCCTCGATCTGGAAGAAGGCTTCCGGCTCCTTTTGAATGAGGTAGTTCGATTTCTCGATCGGCACGACGAAAACCGATAGGAGGAACGGGACGTAAGCGCTCATCTGCCTCGGTTTGGAGAACCGGAGCTTCAGCCGTGTAGTTATGCATTCGTACGTTGAACTCGGCTGCGTCTAAGCGGTATGATAGTTATGATGAGTACGGAGCTACACTTGCCGGAAGACGTTGCTCGGAACCTTGAGGCCGCCACGGCTATTCTCAAAGCCGCCGGGTGTCAGGCAGTGTACGTTTTCGGGTCCTTTGCGGCAGAGAGCTATGAACAAGACTCGGATCTGGACAAGGCCGTGGAGGGCTTACCGAAGTCGCTCTACTTCAAGACCTATGGACAACTCCTTGCCCGCCTCGACCGCGACATAGACCTTGTTGCGCTCGATTACGATCCGGAGTTCGCTCAGACGCTCCGGGAACTCGGGCCGCTGAAACGTGTTGCATGAACGCCCCGTTGATCGCATGATCTGCCAAACATGATAGAGCAGGCGCGCGCCGAGCTGCTCGGAGATCAATGAGAGTTCGGAATAACCGGGTCATATTCTCCGGTGTCGCACCGGGATGATTACCCGGATGGTGTCTGAGGTGGTGAATGAGGGGGTGGGGTGATTATGGTGATCAATCATCGCCACCGCGCCGTTGCTCATCTATGAGGTTACCCAACGAGCTTCTTAGGTCATTCCACGTGTCGGAAATCGACAGAACGAGCGGTTGCATTTGGTCCCAATCCAGTTGGTACGCGTACGAATTGCGAAAGAAAGGGCGAAACGTCACGCAATGCGTAGCACCTCTCCGATTCCCGAGAGCAGCGAGAACAGCGCGGATTCATTTCCAAAATCGACAAGATCTGTCTCGTGCTCCAGTTCGGTGAGTAAACGACCGTATATGTGAAAGAATCGTTCCTTGGGGTAGTCCCTGATCCCGATGTCGATATCGGAAATCCGCCCGCGCACGCGCAGCTCTCGGCGCACGTGGTGTTGCAAGCTGTGCTCGTTGACTTCCCGCATCATTGGTTGCCAATGTATATACATCGGCGTATAATTGCGTTGCATGGACATCATGTGGGATGAAGCCAACAACGAATGGCTCAAACGGGAACGGGGCATATCGTTCGAAGAGATCGAAGGTCTGCTGTTGGAAAACCGGTACGTCGCGGCCATCGACAATCCGGTGCGGGAGGGGTAGCAGTACTTCGTCATGTCCATCCGCGACTACACATGGGTGGTGCCGTTCGTGATTAGGGAGGACGATTGCATCGTTCTCAAGACCGCGTTCCGAAGTCGCAAGTACCACAAGATCTACGGAGGTTCGCAGTGAGTGACAAACTGACGCCCGAAGAGCAAGAAATAGAGGACAACGTCGAGCATGCAAAGCCGGTGGACGCTGAGACCCGTGAGCGAGTGGAACGCATTCTTACCCGGGCGCGGAAGAGCCAGGCGATCAGCCTGCGACTTCCGAAAGAGGACCTTGAGCTCGCCAAAAAGCGGGCGGCCGAGGCGGGTTTGCCGTACCAGACGCTGATTTCATCGATCATTCACAAGTATGTCACGGACCAACTCTATGAGCGTGACGAGGTTCGCAAAATCGTCCGGGAACTCGAAGACGAACGGGCATCTTCGACACGGTGAGGACGAACGTGACCAGCACTGACTACCTGGAAAGAATCCGCCACGAGTTTCACGACCGAGTTCGCTTCGTCAGAAGCGTCCGGGGCTCTACCAGCTGGTCGCGCCGTTCTACCACGAAGACGGCGACATCAAGCTCGGTCCACTGGTCCGTCCTGGGCCATGCCCGCAGGATACATGTGGCATTTCCAGGAGAGGCATCCCAATGCACTCGCCGCGTGTATCTGACCGCAGCCGCGGCGCACTCGCCCGAGGGCTGACCGGAGAGGGTGATCGTCTCTCGAAGGGGAGGGGTGTACAGCGACTGACATCGACGCGCTAGCGGGCAAAGTGGCTTGGGTGACCGGATCCACCCGTGGTATCGGCCGTGCGGTGGCGCTGGAGCTTGCTCGCCATGGGGCGGCGGTGGCCGTGCACGGGCGAGTATCGCGCGAAGAGGCGCACGAAGCTCAAGAGAGCATACTTGTCGTTGGGCGGCCGGAGCACCGTCGTCCTTGGGGACGTACGCGTGCCGGCCGACGTCGAGCGCATGGGAGGAGAGATCGAGGAACAGCTTGGCCCCATTGACATTCTAGTGAACAACGCTGTCCATGCGCTGTGCAAGCCGTTTCCGGATTACACAGTGGACGAATGGCGGGAGCAGCTCGCTTACAAAGGCCTAGGCTACTACCTCACTGTCCGGCAGATGTTACCGCGCATGCTGGAGCGCTGAGGGGGCATCGTAATCAACCTTCTGTCCACAACTGCTCTTCGGGACGGCGCGGGCGAAATAGCCTACGCTACCACAAAGGGTGCGGCCATCGCCCTCACCCGTAGCCTGGCTGCGGAGTTCGGCGGACAGGGAATGCGTGTGTGCGGCGTTGCTCTCACTTGGGCGGACAACGCGTTCCACCCCGACGACGCGGACCACAGTGCTTGGCTGGCGCGGTTTCCCCTTAAGCGCGTTACCCGGGTTGAGGAAGTGGCGCGGACAGTGGTCTTCCTTGCTTCGCCACACGCCTCGGGGATCACTGGAGCAATCATCCCTGTGGACGCTGGTTTTCTCTGCCGGTGATTGCAGGGCTCCAGGGCTTGCGTACCGCGTGCCCTGATATAGAGACGGTGGGCTTTTGAGCACGCCGGCTCGGCGAAAGCTGTGCAGGCACAACCTGGAACGACAGAAGGTCTTGTCCTGAGCCTCTCTGACGCGACGTTGAGACCGCCTTTGGGAAGAGCCTATCTCGAGTCGCAAGTCCACGGCACCGTATCAGGGACAGAAACAGCGGAGAACTACCCGGACGCGGGCGCTTGGGCCAGGGCGGGGTGGAGGTAACCGGCGCGAACCATGGGATTGGCGCTGCAACCGCCAAAGCTCTAGCTGCACAGCGGGTGAACGTGCTGCTTGCGTACTTCCGCGAGCCGACGGATTTCTCGGATGAACAGCTTGCGGCGGCACGGGCCAACGCCGAAGGCGGCGCGCTCCTGTACCGTGCGAATCACCAGCAGACCGCCCAGTGGGTTGTTGAGGAGATTCAAGCCCTCGGCGGAACTGCGGCGGCTATTGAGACGGATCTCTCCGGACCGGCGCACATCCCGGATCTGTTCGACCGGTGCGAGCGCGAGTTGGGGCATGTCGACATCCTCGTGAATAACCACACCTACTGTGCTCCGGATACCTTCGATCCGGCTCTGGGTTCTTTCGGCGGCTTTGAGATCCATCTGGTCGGGAGTCACGACGTCGATGCCAACTCCGCCGTCAATGTGCGTGCATATGCTCTCCTGATGGCCGAGTACACGCGGCGGTTCCTGGCTCGCAACACCGCCTGGGGTCGGATCATCAACCTCAGTACAGACGCCGCCCATGCGCACGTGGGAAACGTCAGCTACGCGGCGAGCAAGCATGCGATCGAATCGTACAGTCGATCCGCAGCGATCGAACTCGGTAAGTACGGGATCACCGTCAATATCGTCTCACCGGGGCCCATCCAGACGGGGTACCTAACGGCAAACGAAGAAGACGCCATCGCGAAAGAGACGCCGCTGCAACGTATCGGCCGATCCGCAGACGTTGCCGACGCCATCGTCTTCCTGTCTTCAG
Organism: Spirochaetaceae bacterium; assembly: GCA_003554375.1. GTDB lineage: Bacteria > Spirochaetota > Spirochaetia > DSM-27196 > SKKC01 > PWGF01. Next base: position 1,116 of record PWGF01000212.1, on the reverse strand, counting down.
AGCAGGCGCGGTGGCTCACCGGCCAGCTGGTGTACGTGGGGGGCGGTTGGCGGATGCATCAGTGAAGCTATCAACTTACTGTCGTCCAATAAGCAGTTCGAGCGGACTCACCTCGTTCGCCGCTCACCTGCCGGACCTTATGTTGTGCACCCATGGAGCCGGAGAGGAACGCGAATGACTGAGAAGGCCAGCTCAGCCGAAGACACGCACGATAGTATCTTCCGCCTGATCAATCGATATCCACGCGTTTCTGGACTTCATCGAGCACGAAGCGGAGTATGTGACTGCCCCGCCTACCGACGCCCATCTTGATGATCCGGACGACCGGCCATTCTACGAAATTGCGTTGGGGGGAGGCGCCGCCTACCTGGTTACTGGGAACACGCGGCACTTTCCGCGGAACCCCGTCGTTAGCAGCCCGCGGCACTTCCTTCGAGTGTTCTCCGGATGTGAGTAGAGTTTAGTCATTGGTTGGGTTGAGGCGATTCGCGATGTGTTCGATGGCGAGGAGTTTGGCAAATCCATTGCATCCTCCCGTTTTTCTCCGATTCGGTGCTACTTGCGTATCAAGCGGTCCGAGGCAAGGAAGGAGCTGCGCAGAGGGGACGCTGCGCATGATGGTTCTGCGTAGCTTGCGACCCGGGCACGGTGGCTTACTCGGGCTTACTTGGGAGCCAGTCCCCACTCCACTGCGCGCCGTGCGTGGATACCGGTCGTGTCGAGCAGAGGGACCGGAGCGTCGCCGTCCGTTACGAGGAGCGAGATCTCGGTACAGCCGAGAACGATCGCCTGGGCGCCCTGTCCAACGAGCTCGCCCATGATTCTCCGGTACTCAGCTCGCGAGGCCTCGTTTACGGCTCCGGTACAGAGCTCGTTGAAGATCACGCGGTGGACCAGCTCCCGGTCTTCCGGTCCGGGGATTAGGACCGTCAATCCGTGCTCATGGGCCAGACGCTCCCGGTAGAACTCCTCCTCCATAGTAAAGCGGGTTCCCAGGAGGCCGACGGTGTCCACCTGCAGCTTCTCCGCCTCTTCCCCGGTTTCGTCGGCGATGTGGAGGAGTGGAAGAGGGGTTGCTGCCTCGATTGCCGGTGCGACCTTGTGCATGGCGTTGGT
>PWGF01000549.1 GCA_003554375.1 Spirochaetaceae bacterium | reverse complement strand
CTTTCTCCGCCGTACGCAGTTCCGCTTCGCGGCCGACGTCGAGCCGGACGGCCGTGCGCGGCTCCTCATCGCGCTCCAGGCGTGTCTTCCGGTGCTCAACCTTGGCGTCTCCCGGCTGTCGCGAGTGGCCACGGTGCTCCTCGTCCGAACGGAGTACGAGACCGAGACCACTGAGGTCGATGAAGCTGGGGTCGTCCACGAGGGTACCGACGTTGCCGCGGGCCAGTTCTCCGAGCTCGGGACGATTGTGCTCTCCCTCGCGGACCTCCGCGCGTCCGGGCTCGGTACCGGCTACAACGTCATCGTGCACGAGGTCGCCCATGTCCTGGACCTCGCCGGCGGAGACCTGGACGGCGCCCCACCTCTTCATCGGGAGATGGAACCCGACGAGTGGACCGCCGCCTTTGACGCCGCGTATCGCCGCGTCCAGCGCGGCGCGTTGGCCGGTGCGCGCGGTGCTTCCGCCGCCCCCGGCCTCTCGCGCGGAGGCTTCCGGATCGGCGTGTCCGCCGGGAGCACCCGCCGTTCCGGCCCCGTCCCGGATACGGGCAGAGGCAGCGGCGGAGGGAGGGGCGGCGGTAAGGCCGGCGTCAAAGGGGGGCGGACGCGCGGGAGCAGGCACGACGATCGCCGGGGCAACAGGGACGAGCGCCGTCACGGAGCACGCGATCGCCGGGGCTATCACGGAGCGCCCGAGCCCGGCCGCCGCCGCGGCCGCGCCACGCCTCGAGTAGCCGCGAACGGACCACAGCCGCTTGCGCGCGAGCTGCAGCGCCCCTACCGTAGAGACCCCGGAAGCCGCAGTGCCGCTACGGCCGCGCGCCCAAAGCGGCGGAGCATCGTCGACCCCTACGCCGCCGAAGCCCCCGAGGAACTCTTCGCCGTCATGAGCGAGCTCTTCTTCGAGCGTCCCGCGCGCCTGCGCTCCGAGCACCCCGACCTCTACCGCCAGCTCTCGCTCTTCTATCGGCAGGAGCCGGCCCGGGCGGCGCCGACGATCGCATCGACATAGTCGTGATCGCGGAAGCAACGATGGGAGAGATCGTACATGAGTCTCACGAGTCGGAAGGGCGGACTCAGTACGATGTCCCCGAGGGGGCGGTGCCGTAGGCTGTGCGCACGGCCGCCGGCAACTGTGGTATGCTCTGTGGAGGTATGATGCAATACGGGAGATTCGCGATTCTGGTCCTGGGTGTGGTGATGGTCGCGAGCGGTTGTGCCGCTCCGCAGCAGCAGGAAGAGCTCGGAGCCGGAACTGGCGCGGAGGACGCCGGCGAGGAGCGGATCGCGCAGAGTGAGGCAGAAGAGCCGGAATTGGACCGGGAACCGGAACGCGCGGAGGAGGAGCCTGACTCTGAGGAACCCGACCGGGACGGAGAGCGACCGGGAGAAGAGCGACCGGCGGAAACGGAAGAACCGGATGTGGAGGAGACCGGCGTGGCGTACGAAGTGATTGCCGAAGGCACACAGGCGGCGAAGGAGGAGGCCGAGCGCGTGATCGTGCGAGATCGCGAGGAGCTCGAGCGCGTGTGGTCCCAGGCCATGGGGAGCAGAACGCCCGTGCCTGAGGCGCCGGAGATCGATTTTGCCGAGCGTACGGTCGTAGCGCTTTTCATGGGCCGCCGATCGACCGGAGGCTACGCAATCCGCGTCTCGGAGGTGGTGCGCGAAGGCGAGCAGCTCCGGGTGCGCTACCGCGAGCGGGAGCCGGGGCCGGATGAGATGGTGACGCAGGCGTTGACCAGCCCATATCAGATTGTAAGCGTCCCGAAAACGGAGGAAATCGAGCTCAAGCGCGAATAGGGCGGAGAGATAGGGAGAAGCGGAGCCCGCGGCGGAGCGAGCCGCGGCGAGACCGAAGACCCGGAGAGCCGGACTGCGGCGGACCGTCGTAGGCGCTGCGCCACGACGGGTGACACAGCGTGGGGTAGCTCGCATGGCCTGCGCACTCTGCGGGCGACTCGGCCCAGGGAGAGGCGCCTCCGCCACGCAGAGTCGCGGGCAGTGTGACGCACGTCGATTCTTGAGCGGTTGTTTCGCGTTCCTTATATGATACAAATCGGTATCACGGATCGAGTTGTTGAAGGTTAAACTAGTAGAAAAAGTAGCGCCAATCGTGTATCCCCTCGTCGTCGCAAGTGTTTAAGAGTTGTCCGGGGAAGAAGCGGGCAACGCTCGGGCCGTATGGCAACGGGCGCCGCTCGCCCGGGACCGGGGGACGTGGGATGATCGCAGGGTGCCTGCTCGTGCCCGCCCCTGAGAGCATATGCGAAAGGAGCATATCGGTGAAACGGTTCATCGTTACGCTGCTGGTTTTGACGGTGGCGGTCGGCTTGGCGGCTGCACGGGGAGAGGCGGAACGTCCGGCGCACCCGGGCGACCTCGAGTTCTGGACCCAGGAGGGAGAGGCCGACGGAGGGTTCCAATACGTACGCTCGCTTGTGGAGCGCTTCATGGAACAGAACGAAGAGATCAGGATCGTGCTTGGCGACAAGGGGACGGAGGACCTTCGGGAAGACTTCCAGAACGCAGCGATTGCGGGCAACCCGCCGCAGCTGCTCTGGACTGTCAACGACCATGCCGGGCCGTTCACCGCCGCCGGGATTATCCGTCCGGTGGACGACATCTATAACGCCGATGAGTTCATTCAGTCGGTGGTCATGGATGGCAAGACGTGGGGCGTTCCCATTTCAGCGGGGAATCATCTGATGCTGATGTACAACAGGACGATGATCTCCGAGCCGCCGCAGACAACGGACGAGCTGATCGAGCTGGCTATCGAGCATACCCGGGACGGCCGCTACGGCCTGGTCTACGACTCGACCGAGCCGTTCTGGTTGGTGCCGTGGCTTGGCGGATTCGGCGGGAGGGTATTCGCCGACGACGGAGTGACCCCCACTCTGAATACGCCGGAGATGCGGGCGGCGCTTGAGTTCCTGGCGGAGCTCCAGTTCGAGCACGAGATAGTTCCGATTGAGTCCGATTACACGACTGCCGACTCGCTCTTCAAAGAGGGGAAGGCCGCGATGATCATCAACGGCGACTGGACCCTGAGCGTGTATCGCCGCCTTTTGGGAGACGACCTGGGGGTTGCGCCACTTCCGGTGGTGAGCGCGACCGGGCTGCGGCCGGCTCCGTATACGAGCGGCAAGTACTTCATGGTTTCCCGCGAAGCAACTGACGAGCAGCTGGAGACGGTCCGGGAGTTCATCACGTTCGTGACCAGCGAGGAAATGCAGGTCGAGATGGTAGAAGAGCTTACGCGGTTGCCGGCACGGCTTTCGGTTATGGATCATCCGCTCATCGCCGACGACCCGCTCCTCAGCGGCTCGGCGCGACAGATGGCCTACGGAACGCCGATGCCGTCCGTTGTCCAGATGCGGGCGGTTTGGGATGCCATGAAGCCGGAGATGAACTTGGTGCTCACCGGACAGCGGGACGTGGCCGACGCGCCGCGCCGGATGCAGGAGGGTGCGGTATCGACGATCGCGGATATGTAGCGGAAGCGGGGAGTGCCCGAAGGGAGCCATCGAGCTCCTTCGGGCTGAGTCCCCGCAGGACCTCGAGTTCGAACGACGCTCTATGCGGACTTGGGGTCAGACGGAAAATAGAGTATAGGGACCGGACGGATGCCTGGGTGTCTCCGTGGTTATCCGCCCTGTGTTCCGTGGTTTGAGTTGGCCCCCTGCGCCGAGGGCTCGAGGAGGCCGAGCGGTGAAACGCCGAGCGGTCACACCGCCTCAGCCCAAGCGCACCCAACGACTTCGGCCGGCACCGCACGGGTGGTGCCGGCCTTCTCTCAATGTGCCTGTCCCTCCACCTGTCCCTCCATGCGTGTCCTTCTCTGTCCCTTGAGGTGCCGATCCAAGCGTGGTTGAATCGTGGGTGTGGCGGGAGCGAGCACACCTGGATACGACACGCGCGGTTCCGGCCCGGCCGGCAGGGCGGGAAACCGTGGAGGCGCCGGAAGTTCCGGCGAGGCGTTGGAGGCTAGCCGGAGCGAGCGGTCGGCAGCGGCGCCGCGGTGCCGTCTGTGCGGGGGCGAGGGGCCCTTCACGGAGATTGCGGGACCGCTCGCGCGGCGGTACCGGCTCTGCCCGTGCTGCCGGCTCATCTTCGTAGACGACGAAACGCTGCTGGATCCGCAGGAGGAGCGCGCGCGCTACGAGCTGCACCAGAATAGCCCGGAGCAATCGGGCTACGTGCGCTTCCTCTCCCGGGCGATGGAGCCTGCGCTCGGCTATCTGCGCCGGGGGGCACGGGCGCTCGATTTCGGCTGTGGCCCAGGGCCCACCCTGAGTACGCTCCTGGGACGGCACGGAATTCGCTGCGAGGACTACGATCCTTTCTTTGTCCCCCACCTTCCCGACGGTTCCTTCGACGCGATCTTTGCAACGGAGGTGCTCGAGCACCTCTCCCGGCCGATGAGAGAGCTCCGGCTCATGCGGGAGCGCGTGGCGGCCGGAGGGCTCCTGGTGGTCATGACCGAGCTGTGGCGCGATGACGAGGCGCTCGGGCCCGAAGGGCTCAACCGGTGGCACTACGCGTTCGACGAGACGCACGTCTGTTTCTACCACGAGGAGACGATCCGCTGGATATGCCGGCAGCTGGAGCTTGAGCTTCTGGAGCTTCGCGAGGGGCGGGTGGCGCTCATGCGCGCGCCTCGCTAACTCGGCCGCCGAGCGGGTCCGGCGTGACTACCGGCACGCCGGCGCTCATGCGCGTGTTCGCGTAGAGAGCCCCGGAGCAGGGCGCAAGCGGTTCGTACTCGTCACGCGAGCCTCATGCGCGTGTTCCGCCGGAGCGGCGGCCGGCGAGCTGGCCGCAGGCGGCGTCGATGTCGCGCCTGCCGCTTCGGCGGACGGTGACGGTTATCCCTGCATTCGCGAGGCGCGCGACAAACCGCTCGGTGGTCTCCGGGTCGCTTGCGCGGAACGGCATCCCGAGGACCGGGTTGTACTCGATGAGATTGACTTTGCACGGCAGGGAGCCGGCAAAGCGCACGAGCGCGCGTGCGGCCTCTTGGTCGTCGTTGTAGCCGCCGAGAAGGAGATACTCGAGGGTGACGGGCGTGCCGCGCGCGCGGTACCACGCGCGGACGGCCTCGGCAAGTTCGGCAAGCGAGTGGGAGCGCGCGCTCGTCATGAGGTTGCGCCGCGTATGGTCGGTGGCCGCGTGGAGCGAGAGGGCGAGGTTGATCGCGAGGCCCTCCTCGGCAAGCCGATGCATCTCCGGGGCGAGCCCCACCGTCGAGAGCGTAATCCGGCGCGGCGACATGCCGAACCCGGCGGGATCGGTGAGGAGCCGGACGGAGCGCACGACCTCATCGTAGTTGGCAAGCGGCTCCCCCATCCCCATATACACGACGTTGGTGAGCCCGCGGCCGTAACGCTCGCGGGCGAGCCGGTCCAAGTGGTCGACCTGGTCGACGATCTCCGCGGCGCTCACGTTCCGGCGCATGGGTCCGCGCCCGGTTGCGCAGAAGGCGCAGCGAAGCGAGCACCCGACCTGGCTGGAGACGCATGCGGTAAGCCGGGCGGGCGCCCCGCTCTGCTCCCGGCCGGCGCTGAACACACTCTCCACGGCGCCGGAGCCGTCGTCCTCGAGCTCCACCGCGGTTTCCGAAGCAAGCTCGCCGGCTGCCGCCGGCTCCGGGCTTGGCCTCGGCTTCGTACCGGTTGGCTGCAGCTGCGCGGCATCCCGCGGACCCGTGTCGCTGGGGAACTTCCTCGCAGCGTCGCGTGATCCGGCATCGCGGGGGCGGCCCGGTTCGGGGGCTGTGTCGGCGCGCGTCGAGCGGGGGGCGGCGGCGGGGATGAGCACGCCTTCCACCCGGTGATCGCCGGGGAGGCGGTAGGCGACTTTGATGCTGCCGTCGCTGCTCTCCTGTACCTCCTGCACCCGGGCGGGCCGGATGGCGTATTCCCGGCTGAGGCGCGCGCGGAGCGCCTTGGAGAGGTTCGACATCCGGTCGAACGAATGGACGCGGTGTTTCCAGAGCCACTCGGCAATCTGCGTCGCGCGAAACGTGGGCTCGCCGTAGCGGCGGCAGAGCTCCCGGAGTTGCTCGCGGTCGAGGGCGCGGATCTCGGGGAGCTCTGCCGGCGGCTCGCCGAGCGAAGTCGACGCGGTCTCCGCTTCGGAGCCGGCCCCGCGGTGCGGTCCGGCGTCTTCTGGGGGGGCGGCCGCGGGGTCGGATGCGGGCTCGAGCGCGGAATCGGGGCCGGCGTCCGGTGGGGTGGCGGCCGCGGGGTCGGAGGCGGGGCCGGCCGTGAGCCCGGATCCGGCGTCGCCGCGGTCCCCGGCTGCGGGGTCAGACGCTGCTTGGGGGGCGCGTTCGGTCTCCGCCGCGGGGATGGTGGTGTCGGCGGTCGGCTCAGCCCGCGACGTGCCGGG
>PWGF01000079.1 GCA_003554375.1 Spirochaetaceae bacterium | reverse complement strand
GCGGGCCTCGTTCGCGTAGAGCACGTCCGTAGTACCTTCGGGTCTATTCCCACCTGCGCCGTTTATGAGAGCATCGCAACGGCCCCACCTGGCAATGATCCGGTCGCGTGCGTCTTCGAGCTCCCGGGTTGAGAGGACATCGGTCGCAAGTGCAAGGGAATCGCCGCCGGCTGCCCGAATGTCGCTCGTGGTGGACTCCGCAGCCGGTTCGGACCGATCGACTACAGCTACGCGCACCCCAAGACTGCCAAGGGTGCGCGCGATGGCGCCGCACAGTTCTCCGCCGGCGCCGGTTATTGCCACGACTTTTTCTTCCAGGGAGAACAGGCTCCGCAGCTCCTCCGTAGCATTCGGTCGATTGCATTGATCCATGATGAGATTGTATGATAATCAGACTAAACCGTCAAAGCGCTGAAGGAAATGGGGCTTCGGAGCTGTCTTTGGTACGCCCAGGACACTCGGCTGGGGCGCGGGAACGGAGCGCGGGAACGGAGCTGGTGAAATGAGGTTGGCGCGCGATCCGGGAAGATCGACGACGCAGTGACGCTGAAAGCGCGACCGCCGTTTGTGGTTGCGGAGAGAAGAGCGATTAATGGACTCGATCCGGCAGCAGACCGTAGTTGCACAGGTGATGGCCAGAATCAAGGAGCTCATTGCTTCAGGGGAGTATCGACCGGGAAGCCGGCTCCCGACCGAGCATGATTTGGCACAGCAGTTCGGGGTCGGCCGGTCTTCCGTGCGGGAGGCGCTCAAGGTGTTTCAGCACCTTGGCGTCGTCGAGTCTCGAACGGCCAAGGGTACGTTCGTACGGGATCGCTCGCAGATCTCGGCGGAGGCCATCACATGGGCGCTGCTCTTGGGCGAAGACGACCTTCGGGACGTTTTCGAGCTCCGGGTTGTCATCGAGCGATCGGGCTTTCGGAAGCTTGCGCGTCGGTATGCCGAAGGGCTCGGCGAAGCGTGTGAGGCGGTGGAAGCGATGAAGCGGGAGGTCGAGCGTATGGAAGCGGCCGCTCCGGAGAACGATTACGAGGAACTGTGCGAAGCCGACTATCGTTTCCATGAGGCAGTGATCGCAGCGGGGGGGAACCAGCTTTTCCTGTCGATCTACCATACACTCCACGCGTTCATGCGCGAAGAAATCCTGCAATCATACCGTCAGGTGGAAGAACCTGCCCAGGTGGCATCAGATCACCGCGACATTCTGGAAGTGCTTCTGAACCAGCCCCGGGAAGCTGCGGAGCATCGCCATTCGGCCCACTTCGGGCGCATCGAGTCGCTCCTGGCGATCCAACCTGAACGGTCGAGAGATGTGTAGTTGCGCTCCCCCCTAGGGAGCGGGCCGGAGTCGGAGGTTTCTTCGAGATCGGGCACCGGCCACCGCGCTTCCGGTCGCGAGGTTCAACCGCCTATGCCCGCATAGGCGCCGGTTTTCGAGTTGAACCGGGTTGACCGGTCTCCAGAGCCGTGATATCCTGATTATCAGATTGTCAGACAATACGACATTATGAGCTGTGTGTTGCGATGACATATCTGCGTGAGCGATCCCTTCCGGGCGTCCACGGAGAACAGAGCAAGATGGCCCGAGGCAAAACTGTCGCTTAAGGCAACGGAGAACGAGAGGGCAATGGTGGAAAATCCAACGAACCAGATCAACCACTTTGTGGGCGGCAGGCGGACTGCAGGCCGAAGCGATCGGGGGGGAGCCGTTTACGATCCCGCAACAGGGCAACAAACGGGCAGGGTAGCGTTTGCGGATCCCCCGGAGGTTGAACACGCGGTCAAGGTGGCGCGGCAGGCGTTGGCGACATGGTCTTCCGTCTCCCCGGCGGAGCGTGCACGCGTTATGTTCGCCTATCGTCAACTTCTGCAAGAGCATCGGGAAGAGCTTGCGGAGACGGTTGCTCGTGAGCACGGGAAGCTTCTCGGGGATGCCCGGGGGGAGGTCAACCGCGGTATCGAAGTCGTAGAGTATGCGTGCGGCGCACCCTCCCTCCTGTCCGGCAACCATAACCAGGTAGGCTCCGGGACTATCAGTACTCACTCGCTGCGCCAACCGCTCGGAGTGGTCGCCGGAATCACGCCGTTCAACTTTCCCGCAATGGTTCCCTTATGGATGTATCCCATCGCGCTTGTGTGCGGGAATACGTTTGTGCTCAAACCATCGGAGCGGGACCCGTCCGTATCGCTTCTGCTGGCGGAGCTCCTTCGCCAAGCCGGCTTGCCTGACGGCGCCCTTAACGTTGTGCAGGGCGATCGTGAAACGGCCCAAGCGCTTATGGCCCATCCGGACGTACAGGCGGTCAGTTTCGTCGGATCAACGCCGGCGGCCGAAGCCATCTACCGGACTGCCACAGCCGGTGGGAAGCGCGTCCAGGCGCTCGGCGGAGCGAAGAACCATCTTGTGGTAATGCCGGACGCTCCCATCCAACAGGCAGCCGACGGGCTGGTTGCCGCGGCGTACGGCTCGGCCGGTCAGCGCTGCATGGCGGTCCCGGTCGCAGTTGCTGTCGGCGAATCCGCCGAGCCGCTCCTTTCCGAGCTCGTATCCAGAGTGGGTGAGCTGACCCTCGGAGCATGGGACGACCCGGAAGCGCATATGGGCCCGCTTGTAAGCGCTGAAGCCGTGGAGCGGGTTACGGCATACGTGAACGAAGGGGTCGCAGAGGGGGCGGAGCTCGTCGTCGACGGGCGCGGCCGGCGGGCTGCCGGGCATGAGTCGGGCTTCTTCATCGGACCTTCTCTCTTCGACCATGTCGCTACGAACATGCGCATATATCGAGAAGAGATCTTCGGGCCGGTACTCTGCGTGGTCAGGGTTTCCTCGTATGCGGAAGCGCTGAGTCTCGTAAACGATCACGAGTTTGGAAACGGAGCCATCGTCTTCACGCGGGATGGGGGTATCGCGCACGACTTCTCCGTGCAGGTGCAGGCCGGAATGGTCGGGATAAATGTTCCGATCCCGGTTCCGGTCTCCTACCACTCCTTCGGCGGGTGGAAACGATCGCTCTTCGGCGATCACCACGTTTACGGGAGCGAAGGGGTGCGTTTCTACACGCGCTTGAAGACGATCACGTCGCGGTGGCACGCACCCGATCCGGATCCCGGACAGACTTGTGCGGGTCGGCGACAAGCCGCTTCGCACCCCTCTGAAACCTCGGAGAGTCGGGCCCGAGGCCAAGAGTCGGCCGAGAATCCGGGCCAAGCGCAGCCGGGCCGTGCGGCGCGGACAAACCTCGATATGCCGTCAGGAGGCGAGGCATGACGCAACCGCACGCCGGATCACCCTTACAAACAGGAGGCACTGGGATGACTGTTCCCACGACCTACAAGAGCCCGCTCCATCAGATGAGCGAGACCACCGTGACCGACTACTGGAATGACTCGTGCTCGGCTCACGAGCTTCGTTACGGCATAGAGCATGGAGCGGTCGGGGCCACCACAAACCCGGTAATCGTTTCGACGGTGCTCAAGAACGAGTATACCGAGTGGAAGCCCCGCATCCTGGAGCTTATCGCCGAGCACGCAGCGGCTACCGAGGAAGAGATTGGATGGTTGATCATCGAAGAGATGGCGGCGAACGGCGCGGCGTTACTGCGACCGATCTACGACCGGACGTCCGGCCGGAAGGGGAGAATCTCCATCCAGACGAATCCGAAATGGTGGAACAACGCGGACAGAATGGTAGCACAGGCCGAGAGCTTTCTGAATAGCGCCGAAAACATCAACGTCAAGATTCCCGCCACCAGGGCAGGAGTCGAGGCAATCGAAGAGCTGACCAGGCGCGGAATCAGCGTGAACGCTACTGTCTCCTTCACCGTCGCTCAGGCGATCGCGGTGGCGGAGGCAATCGAGCGAGGCCTTCAGCGGCGTGAGGCCGCCGGGCACGACACTTCGTCGATGGCGCCGGTGTGTACCATCATGGTAGGGCGGTTGGACGACTGGCTCAAGATCGTCGCGGACCGTGAGGATACCGTTGTAGATCCGACGGCTCTGGAGTTGGCCGGCGTCGCGGTCATGAAGTACGCCTATCGCCTGTACCGGCGAGCCGGTTATCGCACCCGTCTTCTGGCCGCAGCTTATCGAAATCACTACCACTGGTCCGAGTTCATCGGAGGGGACGTGATCACCAGCATGCCGTGCAAGTGGGCTCGCCGCTTCAACAATTCCGACATCACGGTAGAGGAGCGAATGACGCGCGAGGTGCCTGAATCGCTCGTACGTGCGCTCACGGATCACTTCCCGGATTTCCGGAAAGCTTACGAACAGGCTGGGCTTAGCATTTCGGAGTTCGATACGTATCCTCCTACCCGCAGGACACTCCGTCAGTTCATCGGCGGGTACGGGGAGTTGTGCCGGATGATCCGGGACCTCATGGTACCCGACCCGGACTGATCCGCAACCGCCCTCGTTTCCACGCACCGTTTATTGTGTATTATTGCAGCTCGTCGTGGAAATTGTACTGCTCACCGGAAACTTCTTGCCATCGATGAGGTGTTGGCTAATCTATAAGCAACTATACAGTCTATGCAAGGAGGCTAATCTATGCTTCGCAAATGCAGGTGGTGGGCATTTTTGCTTCTTGTCCTGTTGATAACGGCAGGGGGACTCTTCGCTGCCGGTCAGGCGGAAGAGGCGGTGGAGGTAGAGGAGGTTGAAGGGTTCCACTGGCGCTCTCAGGAGGGAGCCGTCGTAACTATCCTGGCCAACCAGCATCCGTGGGTTGAAATCGTTCGGCCGAAGATCGGGGAGTTCGAAGACCTGACGGGGATCCGGATTAACTTGGACGTCTATCCGGAAGACCAGTTCCGCACGCGCCGCACGGTAGAGATGGTCTCAGGGACATCCGTGGTGGATGTGTTCATGCTGATGCCCGGGAACGCGCTCGACCAATACCACACCAACAACTGGGTTTCTCCGTTGAATGACCTCATGAATAACGAGGATCTTCTGTGGCCGGAGTATGACTTGGATGACTTCTACCCGGCGGCGCTGGAATCCGGCGTCCGGGATGGCAACCACTACACGGTACCCTTGCTTCTGGAGTCATCAGTGCTTGCGTACAATAAGGAGATCTTCGACCGGTACGGCGTAGAGGTTCCTGAGACAATGGAAGAGCTCGAGACCGCAGCGCGCAAGATCTACGAGGAGTCCGGCGGGGACACGTACGGTATCACCCTACGTGGAGCCCGCGCCGCGGCGACCAGCCAGTGGGTCGGGTTCCTTTACTCGTTCGGCGGGGCGTGGACCGATGAGAACGGCGACGCGGCAATAGATAGCCCGGAAGCAATCGAAGCTTTCGAGTTCTACGGTCGGCTCCTCAGGGAGTACGGTCCTCCGGGTGCCACGGCAAACAGCTGGTACGAGAGCAACTCGCTCTTCCAGACCGGGGAAGCCGCCATGGTGTATGACGCGAACGTCTTCCGGCCTAACTTCGAGGATCCTGAGCAATCGAGTATCTACGACAAGGTGGGATACGCTCCGCTTCCGGCCGGTCCTGCCGGAAGCATTCCGCACGTGTCGAACTGGGGGCTCGCATTGAACGCCAACTCGGAAGCGAAGGAAGCTGCGTGGCTCTTCATGCAGTGGGCAACGAGCAAGGATATGGCACTCGAAGGTCAGCTAACCGGAATGCCGTCGGCGCGAAGGAGCGCGTGGGAGAGTCCGGAGTTCCGCGATACGAACGAGGCTCCGGACTGGGCCGAATCCACTCAAATCAGCTATGAACGTGGACAGCCGCAGTGGAACCCGCCGGTCATCAATATCGGCGAGGCGCGCGACGCGGTTGGTGAAGTAATCGTTGCAGCCATCCTGGGTGATGATGTGTCAGCGGCAGCTCGGCGCGCCGCAAGGGACATGCAGGCGATCATCGACGAAGAGCGCCAGTAGAAGAATCTCGGTATAGGGAGCGGTACGGGGTCGGAGGCTCTTGCCTCGGACCCCGCCGCCCCAGTTTTTTCACTGCGCGAGCAAACTTGACCGGTGATCACGGGCCGGAAGAAGGAGACACGGAATGGTCAACACACGCGAGAAGTACCTGCTTCCACTGCCTGCTCTCATTGTCATGTTCCTCATCGTCGCGTTTCCCATCGGGTACAACCTCGTGCTGAGTCTCTTCAGGTACGATCTCGCCGGCGTGAGTGCGGTCCAGTTTATTGGGCTGGATAACTACGTGCATATCTCCCAAGCTCCGCGGTTCTGGAACTCCCTTGCAGTTACTGCGGTATTCACTGGCGGAGCGCTGGTGGGACAGACGGTTATCGGAACTGCGCTCGCGCTCTTTTTTAGCCGCGAGTTCAAGGGAAAGAGCCTCGTGAAAGCGATTTTTCTGTTTCCGATTGCCGCCACCCCGGTTGCGGTGTCGCTCATCTGGGCCATGATGTGGAATTTTGACTTCGGT
>PWGF01000388.1 GCA_003554375.1 Spirochaetaceae bacterium | reverse complement strand
TGTGCCTCCGAAGGAACTGGGAAGCGCTTTGGCCGAGGCAGCTTATGAACGTAACAGACAGCAAGGGACACTCGACGGCGGTCTGGACGAGTTTGTGCCTGGGTGGAATAACTATTTCAGCGATGTCCCGCCCGATGTAGAGTTTGATTTCTCGAATCTCCGGGAGGGATTGAAAAACACCACCGTCGGAAACAACCAGAGTTACCGTTTCAACGTCGGGCGGGGACGCTCCTTCAGGCTCGCCACCCAAGTGTATCGATTCGGGAAGAAGAACGAAAAGAGGCCCGAGACCCGGCTGGGCAAGGAACTGACCCCAGTGCTGAAGGAGCGACTCGACCTGGACTCTCTCATACACAGTCAAGAGGACCGAGATTTTCGCGTTTACGAGAACGTTGACATCGTTGGGTTCCGGATTAAACGCGAAACTACGGCTGACGATTTGGACCTGAATGCGTTCGAGCTCAAACCTACGAATAATGTCACCGATGTGCTTCAAGCGGTTGCACAAGCCGTTAGTTACAAGCGTTACTGCAATTATTCTTACATTGTGGTCCCTAACTTTGATCCCGACAGTTTCCCCGATGTAGATCGCTTCGAAGAGATTGTGGGAATGTGTAGAGAGAACGGCGTCGGTATTATCTCGATGACAATGAAGGTCGGTCAGCAGGAAGACGAGATCGATGATCTTGCGATCGTAACTCCGCCTGAGCGGACTGAGCTGGAATCTCGCGGATACTTGGACAAGATCCTGGGCATTCAGGAGTGGCTGATCTGCCCGGTGTGTAGGCGCATCGTTAATGCGGATCCGGAGAAACGTCGGAACTGCGGGTGGGTCGTGACGGACGCGGTCTCCGCCGAAGGCCAATGCATGCGTGAACTGCAACAGGCGAATGCTCTACGCCTTCATCGTTTCCTGAACTCCCACGGCGCCTGAAGAGTTCATGGCGACTGCCGCTTCTCCCGAAGCCCCGTAAACCCTGTGCTCCCGGAATCGGGTTGTTTGCGGCGACGTCATTGTGCCGGCGGTTAACGCATTCGCGTCTCCGAGTATTCCGTGCGACAATTGGACGGAGATAGATCTCGTGCGCGGTAGCTTATCCGCGCCGAGTGACGAAGGGGGAGGAAGGGGGGTGGCCAAAACGCTTGAAATCCGCGACCCGATTCATGTGTTCGTGAGAGTTTTTCGGGACGAGCGAGATACGCTCATCGATTCGATTCCGTTTCAGAGGCTCCGGGATATCCATCAGCTTGCAATGACGTATCTGGTCTATCCGGGAGCTAGCCACCGGCGCTTCGAGCATTCGCTCGGAGTCATGGAGCTTGCGACGAGCTGCTTCGATCGGATTGTTGCTAAGGGAGCGCCGGACAATGTCGTAGACGACGAGGGAATCACCGAAGAGTTGAATCGACGAGGAGATTACTGGCGCAGCGTGGTGCGTGCGGCCGCCCTGTGCCACGATATGGGGCACACACCCTTCTCTCATGCCGCCGAAGAGCTGCTTCCGGACGGAAAGGATCACGAGACGATCACGGGAGAACTGATTCTTTCCAATGAGCTCCAGCCCGCTTTCGAGCGGCTACAGCTCGACCCGGAAGCGGTCGCACGCGTGGCGTTGGGTCACAAGCAGCACGGCCGGCCGTTGAAACCGATTGAGAGCGTGCTCACTGAGATTATCACCGGTGATGCGTTCGGAGCCGATCGGATGGATTACCTGTTGCGCGACTCCCACCATACGGGCGTCGCGTACGGTAGGTTCGACCACAATCGTCTCATCGATACGCTCTGTCTGGTTCGTTCGCCCGCAGTTGAAGACGAACGCGAAGAAGATCGGGATATTCAAGTTGGCGCGCAGTGATCGAATAGGCAAATTGAAGAGCAAGGAGGTGGGTATGGACGCGTTGGCGAATTCGACGGTGCTGCTCAAGCTGATCGAACAGCTGCGGAAGAGTGGAAGTTGGACGGGTGAAACGCACGTGCAGAAGGCAGCGTTCTTTCTCAAGGAGCTTTATGACGTGCCCCTGCCGGCGGAGTTCGTTGTCTATAAGTACGGGCCGTTTTCGTTCGACCTTCGCGACCAGCTGGTACACCTCAGGACCACCGGCCATATTCGGACTGAACCACAACCGGGCTACGGCCCGAAGCTGGGGCTAACCGAGGTCGGGACGGAACTGCTCGGTCGTTACCATTGGAAGTGGAAGGACTACGACGCCGCCATCGCGGCTGCAACGGAGTGGCTGGCCGGCAAGAGCGTCCAGGATCTCGAGCGGCTCGCCACGGCGTGGTATGTCCATAGACGCGAGCCGGGTTTGTCCGACGACACCAAGATCGGCCACATCCGAACGTTGAAGCCTCACGTGACCGAAGAGCAAGCTCAACGCGCTCTGCAAGAAGCCACGGCACAGCATGAGGGCCGGGCGGTCTTTCAATCGGTCGGCTAGCATCGCCAACGGGCTGACCGGAGAAGCTCAGGGAGCTGCCTCTCTCCGTCTCGGCAGCCCTTCGGTGGTATTCCCCAAACAGCTGCACTCACTGGACGGCAGATCACTTGGTAAGAAATCGCCGGCTACGGCAGAGCTCATCTACCTGGCGCTCGCTCCCGGCGAGAAAGAAGCCCACTTCCAGCCGTACCGCTACGGCCCCTTCAGCAAACAGATCCACGCCGTCCTTACCGCACTCATCCACCGCGGATGCACTTGCTATCGCGAGCGACGGCTCAGCATAGTCGAGCCCGATTCCCAGGCCCCCGGCAGCGACCCACTATACGACAGACTCCGCAAAACCGCCGCCTTTCTTGCCGAACGCGGCTACACCGGCACCGCGGACCTTCTGGCCCTGGCCAAGGTCGACCTCCTCTCGCGAACGGACCGCGACCGCGCCGCAGGGTAGCCTTGTTCCGCCGGACCCGATCTGGGAGTTACGGGATCTGACCCCACAGCGCAAACAGCTCGTACGTCAGGGAGCCGGTTGCATCCGGCGAATCCATCGCTTGAGTTCCCGGGCGGGCATCTGCCCGGGAAACAACGAGAGTGCCGGAAGGCATCGCAGCGGAAGGACACCACACGGCGGCACGTGGCTGCGATCGCTCTTCGGTCTCTGCAACGAGGGGAAAGCGCTCAGCAGCCGAGCCCTTATATGTGTTTACGAGCGTTAGAAGACAAGCTCGTTTTGTCGAAGCGCTTGGACTCGCGAGTATAAGCGAATCTTCGGATCAACGAGAAGAACACTAACATTGGATTGAATCGACCCTTCGGGTCGTCTCAATCCTACGTGTTATATTCCCGATGTGCAAGAAAGGGTTGTGCGATTGCGGACCGGTGTTGGTCACGCCGGCTGAGGATCGACTTCCTTATAGGAGAGTTCGGCAAGGGCGCCCGACTCCTTCGCATGCTCAATGGTCATGCTTACCGGGTTTCCAGCTGCGTCCACGTCCAGGTAGATGTTCTCGCTAAGCTCTTTCGTCTCGAGTATTTCGTGGTCGGTGAAATCGATGAGAGCCGTGTCGGTATCCGGGAAATACTTGATTCTCATGGCTATCTCTCCTTGGAAGCGCGATCGAAAAACGCGTTATGAACCGTCTCACCATCAGATAGTAAGACTACCCGAAGGTACTTCCCCTCTTCTGGAATGTACGTCCAAACACGAATCCTTCCATCGCTCTGTATCTCTCGTCGCAGCGGATTCTGGATAGCGGATTCGATCCATTGTTCTCGGATCCGCCTGCGATCTGTTCGCCCCTTGGTATGCAGGAAATACTGTGTGAACTTCACATGTCCCCTCGTTTATCCTGTCTCACCCGCAGGACGAAGGCGTCTTGCCCGTATCATTTGTCGGTCACGTACGTGTCTTCTCGTTAAGTATAACCTCAAATGTACCAGATTCGAAGTCCCTTGTACCGGCAAGCCGTTTGGCTGGACCCGACCGGTGGCTCCGTGCGGCGGCGAGGACTTTGAGCGAAGGGCGCGACCCGGCCGCGGGCGGCATCCGCCGAGCGGCGCCGCCCGGTGCCCGGGCCGGCGCATCCGAGCGTCGAGGGGGCCGGGCGGCAGGTCCTCCCGAGGGTCCCGCCCGCGGGCGGGGCACGCCCAGATCCTTCTTGCTTACCGGATCACGCGCTCACGAGGTCGTAGAGATCGCGGTTCTTCCTATTACCCTCGGACAAGAACGGCCCGAAGTCTGCCGGCGAGAAGTGAGGCACTCCAAGATGGCTGCGCTGCTCTGGAGGCGGCGTTCCGGGAGTAAGCGATGAGAGAGGAGCTTCTTCCGCGGCCGCGGCGGGAAGCCCGGAGGCGCCGCGCGCCGGGGTCGGCACCCGCGGACTTGCCGACGCAGGCGTGCGACAGCGTCACGCGGTCAGATGTTTCAGAACCTCCGATTTCTCGCTTTCGGTGGCGAACGCGTCGATTGCCGCGTCCAGCCGAGCAACGTCGCTCTGGCCGGCGATGAGGTCGCGCTCCTCCGGGGTGAGGCCGCATGGGACGAGGTCAACGACTTGGTAGAGCAGTTCCGTGCGGAAGATAGTGAGCTTTCGCGTCTCGAAGAAAAGAACCGGTCACGTTGGCGAGCAAAAGTAAGTTCACTGTCCGCGACTCTCCGCCGCATCGTTAGACCCTGGGTGCGCTCCGAGAGTATAATTGAAGGCGAACGCGCTGTCCGAGTCGCGCACGCATGGACCGGTTCGTGCCCTGCGCGGTAACGGAGAAGAAGAGGTGATTTCGATGGGAAGGACCCACACCGACAAGAACAGCAAAACCGCCGCGGAGGCGGAAGGCCGTCAATCGGCGACATCCAGACGCTCCGGGGAGCCGGAAACCGTACGCTACATTGTGAACGAGTCCGGCGAGCGGGAAGCGGTGGTACTGCCGGCGGACTTATACGAGAAACTGCTCGAGCGACTTGAGGATCTCGATGACGTGCGTGCCTACGACGAGGCGAAACGCGAGCCCGGTGAGCTAAGCTCATGGGAGGAAGTGAAGGCCGAGGTTGGCCTATAGTATCCTCGCAACGAGGCCGGCGCGCAAAGGGCTCGCGAAACTCGATCCGTCAGTCCGCGGGCGTGTAGGGCGTACCATCGATGAGCTCGCGAACGAACCACCGCCGACCGGCTCAAGGCAGTTGGTGGATCGTCCGGCATGGAGAGTGCGGGTAGGTGATTATCGAGTCATATATGAGATCGATGACACCGAGCAAACGATAACTATCGTACACGTAGCGCATCGCAAGGACGTCTATCGCGATGTGTAAAGGCGTCTCCATCATCATTTCCAGTCACAACCCCGCCCTATTGGATACGCTGCCCGAGGAGTCGGTTCTGAACGTGGTCTTCCGTTATCGCGATCCCGTAGGAGGTGAGAGCAAACTCATTCGCCTCAAAGAGCTTCACGACTACCCCGAGCTGATCGTTCAAGGCCCGTTGGGTACGCTGATGACCAAGGGGATCATTGAGAAGTACGTCAAACGCCCCAAGG
Source organism: Spirochaetaceae bacterium (assembly GCA_003554375.1). Lineage (GTDB taxonomy): Bacteria > Spirochaetota > Spirochaetia > DSM-27196 > SKKC01 > PWGF01. Next base: position 936 of record PWGF01000388.1, on the reverse strand, counting down.
GGCCCGACCAGCGACGCAAGGAAGCCGAGGCCATGCTGGAGCTCTTTGGTTAACGGGCGGCGGTCGATGATCTGCGTGGTAGACACAATGGCGAGTTCCGACTAACCGCATCCGAGATACTTGATGTATCGGGCCGCTTCCCTGACATCACAACGCGACCGAAGCGGAAAGCCGGGAGGCGCCGTGCGCCCGGAGCCCGGAGCGGGCGATTCGGAGTGAGCCGAGCGACGTCGCTCTGGGCGGCGATGAGGTCCCGCTCCTTCGCATACTCCATCATAGCATCGCGTAGTTGGAGACCACCAGTGAGAAATACGTACCACGCGGGGTTTTGCCCTTGGCCCTGTCGCGGTCCTCGTCCTCCCAGATCAGGCCGAGGTAGCGGTAGAGCTGCATAAGCGTCCCCGGGGAGGGGCTGGACTTGTGCTCGAAGAGGATATAGACGGCCATATGGATCTCGGAGCGCGAGGAGCCCTCGCCGGCGTCTCCCGCGCCGCGTTGGTTTTCATGTTTCATTGGTGCCTCCAAATGCGAGGGTAAAGAGCCAAATCCTTGAGATTTCGGTCGTGGGGAGGTAATGGGCCGTTTGCACCGGTTCCTTGTGGGGGCCGAAGAGCGCGTGCACCCGGACGCATTCCAGGCCGGCCCAACCGCTCTCGAATACGACGATATGTGTCTACACGAAGGCTGAACGTGCTATTCTTTGGATAGGTCGTCGTTCTTCTCAAATGAGTATGAGAAGTAGGTGCTGGTGCGAAAGGGATGGTATGCTATGAGCCAAACGAGAAGAGAGCTGCTGGGGCGAATATCGGTCGATCCGGAGGTATGTTTCGGGAAGCCGTGCATACGCGGGCATCGGATCTGGGTGTCGCTGATACTCGACATGCTTGCGGACGGGATGACGGTGTCCGAGATCCTTGAGAATTACCCCGGGATCAC
>PWGF01000110.1 GCA_003554375.1 Spirochaetaceae bacterium | reverse complement strand
GTTGGGAAGGGCCGCGGCAAATGCTACCGCGCTGGTAAGGGCCAACGCAGCGACGTTGAGGAAGGGCAAAGCTTGACGCGGAGCGAAGTAGGTCGATTTCATACGCTCTCCCTGTACCCAACGGTGCAACAAAATTGTTCCCTAGGCAAGCGGAGACGCGCACGAAAAGTGGACGAATGGGTCCGCGAATGCCGTCTTCGACGCGGCCCACGCATCGGGAACTCGGCCGAGCGGCTTTGAAGCGCGCGGTACTGCGGAAGCAGCGGCTCGTTAAGCATGCCGAGCCGAGCAGTACGTCGGCGGATGTTTCGCAAGTGGTGGATGCTCGGTGGCTCGTTGGGGATAGGAGTTTGATATGGAAAACACATTGGAGGCAAGTCACCTTGCGGAGTACGGGGCGCCATGCGAAGTTTCGGCCTCCGCACCGGGAACGGTTGCTCTTCTGGGGGAGCACGTACAGGTCGCTCACGGCGGCGCGATAATGATGCCGCTTGCCCAAAGGGTTTCTGTCTCCATTGGACAGAGGCGGGACACGAGCCTGCGCTTCTACTCGGCAAATCTCAAAGAGCGAAAACGGACCGGCGTTCCGACGCTCAAGTATCGCCGAGAAGACCGGTGGGCGAACGTGGCCAAAGGCGTTCTCGCGTATTTTCTTGCTCGAGGTTACCGTCTTCGAGGTATGAACGTTACCATATCGGGAGATGTACCGATGGGAATTGGGCTCGGGGCATCCACTGCGCTCGCGGTGGCAATGGCCTCGGCAATGGAGCGTCTCCTGAGGCTCCCGAGAGGTGTCGTGCACGTCCCGTCGGCAGCTCTCTACGCTGAAGAGCGCTTCATTGGCGGCGTTGCCAACCGAGCCGCTGCAATGGCCGCGTTTCACGCGTGCCCTGACTCGCTCATGTGGGTTGACTCGAGCCATTGGACGACACTCCCGATTCTTCCCGATAGTGCACGTTTTCTGCTCATTGACAGTCGGGTTCCTCCGGATCGCCCTTCGCGCGCGGAGTTTGAACGGCGCCGAACGGTGTTGGAGGAGTTCTTACCGGGCGGTGTGGGATGTGCCCTTGAATCTACGGGTTCACGCGCGCTCCAGAGGGAGTTTGCTGCATTGCCTGCGGAGGTGCGAAGACTCTGCCTTCATGCGGTGGGAGAACACGAGCGTGCCGGCTTGGCTGTCGAGGCCCTGTGCCAAGGGGACGCTGAGCAGCTGGGTAGAGTCATTACATGGTCCCATGAGAGCCTTCGCGATCTGTTTGAGCTTTCATGCCCGGAGATGGATTGGTTGGTACGACGAAGCCTGGAGGTCCCTGGAGTTCTCGGATCACGGCTTACCGGCCCAGGGGGAGGAGGATGCGTCCTCAGTATTCTGGAAGAGAAGGCGTTGGCGCCATACCTGCATCGTCTTCACGACTACGAGACGATATTTGGGTTCCACGCGGGAGCCTTGATGGTAGAACATGGCTGCGCGGCACAGGTTCACGAAAATGTAAAATCAGGATAGTATAGGCTTACTGGGTGGGGAAGCCAATGACTATTCTACTGACAAACGATGACGGGGTGCAAAGCCCGGGGATAGCTGTACTTCAAGAGGAGCTCAGGGAGCACTTTGATGTTTGGATACTCGCTCCCGACGGAGAACGCAGCGCCGGCTCCCACCGAATTACCATCGGCCGGGAGTTGACGGTACGGCAGATCGATGAGCATACGTACGCTTGCTCCGGGACGCCGGCGGACTGCGTTATTCTGGGCATGCTCGGGGCCATCCCTCGGAAGCCGGATATCGTACTTTCCGGAATAAACCTCGGACCTAATTTCGGAACGGACCTGATCTATTCCGGCACAGCAGCGGCAGCTCGCCAAGGCGCGCTCATGGGTGTGCCAGGCGTTGCCGTGAGTTTGCATGCGTCGGCGCCCCCGTACTTCTTTGGCCCGGTGACTCGTTTCGTGCAAAGAACGCTCGAGGCGTTCCGGCGTCATTGGGACGGCGAGCATTTTGTCAATATCAACGCCCCCAACGCGCCGGATCCGGACCCGCCCGTTGTGCTTACTCGTCCGGGACGGCGATCCTACAGTGACAAGTTGCGGAGACAGAGCCACGGGGATTCGACGGTCCGGTTTACGGTCGAAGGGGTGGCAGCGAGCGACGGGGAGGAGCCAGGTACGGACGCTCACGCCGTCAGACAGGGTAGCATATCGGTTTCCGCAATCGCCCTTCATCCGGAACGCTACGACGGAGCGGTATATGCGGAGGCTTTCACGGATGGAGCGGCCGAATGCACACCTTCCGAATAGACCTCGTGAATGAGACGGTATGGGGATGAATGAGGGAATCAGGTTGTACCGGCAACGGCGTTTCTCGCAGGCGCTTGAGGTGTTTCTCAATGTCGATGCGGATGCGTCGAAATACCCGGAGCTCTCTTATTACTTGGGCCTCTGTTACGCCCAACTGGAGCGTTATGACGAAGCACTGTTGTACCTGGAGCAGGTAGTAACCGGGGCTGCGGATTTCGCTCACGTCTACCAGGCGCGGATGCTATTGGGGTATATCTACGCTACGAGTGGCCGGCACCGTTTAGCGCGTTTTGAGTTCGATCGCATCATCGAGGAGGGATACGAGTCGCCCAAGGCGTACTCTGCTCTGGCGTACGCGCTATACCAAGAGGGCGAGAACGAGGCAGCGATCGAGAAGCTGAAGCGAGCGCTGGAGATGGATCGGGAAAACGCGAACGCGCTCAATAGCATGGGGTATCTTCTGGCCGAGGAGGAGCGGGAGCTTCAGTACGCTTTGGAGTGCTGCCGTCGTGCAGTGCGTTATGCTCCCAATAACGGAGCATATCTGGACAGCTTGGGTTGGGTCTTTTTTAAGCTTGGGAACGTCGAGCAGGCTCGCAAGTGTCTCCGAAAGGCGTTGGATCTTCGTCCCGGGAATTCGGAAATTGCCGGGCACATGAAGTCTGTAATGGAGGCTGTGAATGCATCGTCATCATGAGCCAAGAGTAGCCGCCGCGTGGTTACACCGAAAGCCGCATGGGCTTGACACCAGCTGCGCGATTCGTTGGAGCTCGCCGGGACGAGGGCGGCGGCGTGCAGCCGCGGCCCTCCTGTTCTTCGGGATGCTTCTCTTGCCGCTGGGGATGCCGGGCGTCTTTGCGCAGAACGGAATCGACATGGATGCTCTTGAAGCTCAGGAGGAGTTCGGGTGGGGAGTGCGGGCGTATCATCGCGGCTATTTCGAAGACGCGGTATTGAGCTTCCAGAGGGCGTTGGCGCTTGCGCCGGATGACGCGCGGGCACGACTCTGGCTGGGGCGGGCGTACTATCGAGCAGGCTTGGAGTCTGCGGCGCTCGACGAGTGGCGGACGCTTCTGGAGCTAGGTGAAGACAGCCTCTTCCTCCGGAACGAAGTGGCCCGCATGGAACACCGCCGCGGGGTGTCTTCTGTCGAGGTTGTGACGGAGCCGTACGTGATGTCGGAGAAGATCGATGGGCAACGAGGCGACATTCGGATCTTTCGCCGGCCGGCAGGAATCGCGCCGGGAGCTAGTGGCACGATGGTGGTCAGCTCGTTCCTCGGATACGAACTGGTGGTCCTTGATCCGAATGGGCGTCGTGTGAATCGCTTCACCGGGGGCTTGGAAGGGTTTGATGCTCCGTTCGACTTGGTTGCCTATGACGAAGGTTTTTTCGTCTCGGAGTTCGGCGGGGATCGGATCGCCAAGTTGAGCGACGATGGGGAAAGGAAGGCTGAGTTCGGTACAAGCGGCCTGGGCGACGGTGAGCTGCTTGGGCCGCAGTATCTGGCGTGGGATGAGGTCGGCTATCTCTATGTCAGCGATTGGGGAAACCGGCGCGTGGTCCGCTTCGACGAAGACGGCGAGTATTTGGGCTCGGTTGGATTTGAGAGTTCGGAGTACGATGGGCTTCGAGAGCCCGGCGGCGTTGCCGTCCTGGATGGACGCTTATACGTCGGTGATCAGGGACGAGACCACGTTGCCGTTTTTGACCGGAGCGGGAATTTTCTCGAGATACTCGGTGACGGTCAGTTCTCGGCTCCCGAAGGAGTATCCCGCTTCAGTGACTCCGAGCTCATGGTGGTCGACGACGGGGCGATATACGTTCTGAATGTGGAAAACGACACCGTCCGGGAGTTGGCGGATTTGAGCGATGACGCCGAGCGTCTCACGCGGGCGGTTCGGGACAACAACGGACGAGTGGTGGTCACCGACTTCGACCAGGGGGCCGTTTTCGTGTTGACGGAACGACCGGGGCTCTATACCGGGCTGGACGTCCAGATTGAGCGCGTCTACGCGGACGACTTCCCGGAAGTGGCTATGGATGTAAGGGTTCGAAACCGCAACGGTGATCCGATTGCGGGCTTGGGGTCGGAGAACTTCATGATCACCGAGGCAAGAGCCGACGTTGGCGATCCTGAGCTTCTCTACGCCGGCGATCGGGATGAGGAGCTCCACGTATCGCTTGTGCTCGATAGGCCGGACGCCCTTCGCCCCGAACGAAGCAGGATAGAGGACATAATCCGTGAGGTTGTTCCCGAGGTGCGCGAGCACGGTAGTATACGGATCTTCTCGGCGGATGCGGAGCCCTCGCTTCTGGAGCCTCCGGGCATGGGAGTCGAAACGCTTGTCGATTCCACGCTCAGGCAACTCCAGGAAGGTGACGCTAGAGCGCCTGCGCAAACCGACGTGGCATTCCAGGATGCCTCGGCGAAGCTGTTCGCCGAGCGGGGCGCACGGTCGGTTCTCTTTGTGAGCACGGGGGAGGTTGCCGACGACGCCTTTGACCGGCACGACGTGGATGAGCTGGCGCGGCGTATGGTGAACAACGGGGTGCGGTTCTCGGTCCTGTTGTTTGGGGCCGAGCTCGCGTCGGAGCTCGAGTACTTGGTCACGGAAACCGGTGGCACGACTTACGAGGCCGGCGACGCTCGGGGACTCGAGCCTCTGGTGTCGAAGATGCGAACCGGAGCTCACGGTCTGTACACGCTTCAGTTCGAAACGGATCGCCACGGCGACTTCGGGCGCGAATACATTCCGGTTGAGGTCCAGGCGGTGCTGGCTCAGCAGACCGGTCGCGACGAGCTGGGCTATTTCGCCCCGTTCGACCTATAGCTCGTTGACATGCCGGCGCTGTCGGCGGACTTCCCGATTGTCGGCGTACTTTTGTATACTTATAACCGATGCGCGTATCCGCTCTCATTGTAGCCGGCGACCGCCGGCCGGGGACGGCCGGTGGAAGGCGACGGGGCAGGGGCTAGGTGAATGGTGAGCGCCCGACGGGCCGTACCGGAAGCACAAACCAGTACGAGGCGTGTTGTTGACGCGTTTGAGCCTCGTTACTTGGTACCCTGGCGAACACGAGATAAGGAGGGCGTTGAATGAGCGATAGGAGCCGGCAACACGAAGGTGAGCTCCTGGAGGAACGAGATCAGAGTGTTGAAGAGCCGGACATGTACCGGGTGGTTCTGCACAATGACCATTACACGACGATGGACTTCGTAGTGGAAGTGTTGGTGCGTGTTTTCCACAAGTCGCTTGTAGAGGCCAATGCCATCATGCTGAGTGTCCACCAAAATGGGACCGGAGAAGCGGGAGTCTACACATACGACATCGCGGCTACCAAGGTCCAGGAGGTCAAGAAGATGGCGCGGGAGCGGGAGTTCCCACTGAAGTGCACCATGGAGAAGCAGTAGTGCAAGCAAAGAATACACCGAAACAGTGCGGTCGGGAGCACGGTTCCGGACAACGCTGCCATGAGTTCGAGAGGGAGAGTTGAGTGATGCGAGTTAACCAGGAAGTGCAGGATGTATTGAATGCGGCGTACCAGGAAGCCCGGCGACGAAGCCATGAGTACCTTACGCCGGAGCATGTGCTCTACGCCGCGCTCCATTTCGACTATCCAAGGGAGATTCTGCGTGAGTCCGGCGGGGAGCCTGACGAGCTCCGTTCGGAGGTGGATGAGCATCTCAAGACTAAGGTCCCCGAAGTGGATGAGCTCGATCCCACTCAGAGCGTGAGTTTCCAGAACATCATCGAGCGAGCAGTTTTCCACACACAGAATAGCTCGAAGGAAGAGGTTGACATCGGCGACATCCTGGTCTCGATTTACGATGAGGAACAGAGCTTCGGCTCATATTTCCTGAGGAAGGGAGGGGTTTCACGCCTGAGCTTGCTGGAAACGATCTCGCACGGCGTCGCCAAAGAAGAGCTCGAAGAGGCTCCCGTAGAAGAGGATGACGCGGAGGAGGGCGATGAAGCCGGCTCCGGTAAGAGGAAACGAGATCCCCTCCAACAGTTCACGGATAACTTGACCGAGTTTGCCCGTGAAGGAAAGCTCGAACCGGTGATCGGTCGCGACGATGTCCTCGAACGGACGGTGCAGGTTCTATGTAGGCGTTTGAAGAACAATCCGGTGTTTCTCGGTGACGCCGGTGTCGG
>PWGF01000092.1 GCA_003554375.1 Spirochaetaceae bacterium | reverse complement strand
ACGGCAGGCCGGCCGGGTTCGACTTCGCCCCCGTAGAAAAAGAGCCGCTGTATCATGTGCTTCCGGGACACGGCAACGTTGGCGTGTTCACCGCCGGCTGCAACTTCAGGTGCAGCTTTTGTCACAACTGGCACGTTGCTACCAAGAGCCCCGAGGAGGTACGCTCTCATCGGCTTTCGCCTGAGGAGGTTGTCGACAAGGCCTTGGAAAACGGCGTCCGGTCGATGTCGTTCACGATAAACGAGCCGACCGTATTCTACGAGTATATGTACGACACGGCGGTGCTCGCCCAAGAGAAGGGGCTGCTCACTCTGTTTCACACCAACGGAGCGATGAACCCTGAGCCGCTGAGGAAGCTTCTGCGGCACATGGACGCCGTCTGCGTCGATCTCAAAGGCTTTACCGCCGAGTTCTATAGGGAGACCTCCTTCTCGCAGCTTGAACCGGTGCTCGACACTCTGGAAGTCGTCGACGAATCGGGAGTCTGGTTTGAGATCGTCAATCTTCTGATCCCTACGTTGAACGACGACCCGGAGCAAACGCGGGAGATGTGCCGCTGGATCAGGGAGAATCTCGGCGAGGAGGTGCCGGTGCATTTCAACCGTTTCTCGCCCGCATATGAATTGACGGAGCTCCCTTCGACCCCGGTCGATACCCTGGAGCAGGCGAGACGGATCGCGCTGGAGGAGGGGCTCAGATATGTGTATATCGGTAACGTACCCGGCCACCCGGCAAACAGCACCTACTGTGCCGGCTGCAATGAGAAGGTAATCGGCAGAACTGGGTTTACGGTAACCGAGGTCAATCTCGATGAGGGAAGATGCGGCTCCTGCGGCCGTGAGCTGCCCGGCATGTGGAATTAGCGCCTGGTATCGATGAACGGCACAGCACCGGCGGTCAGACTGAGAGCTCCGACCATCAAGCCGGTTTGCACAACCCCCGGTACCGGAATCAGGAGTATCGCGGCGAGAAACGCCCCCAGCACCGCCCCCCAGAGGTCGGCTGCATACGGTAAGCCGACCGCAGGCGCTACACCCCGGCCCTCCGCAGGTAGATTCTGCAGGCGAGAGGGAACTGTGAAGCGATGAGAATGCCGCCGGCGAAATTGAGAACGGAAAAGGGGAGCTCGCCGGCAACACCGGAACCACCGCTCAGCAGCGCGAGCGCCACCGGGTACGCGAGCGGACGTTTCCGCCGCCGGCTGATCTCCGCGGCGTCGAGAGCCGGCAGGGCGGGGTCATCGGACGCGAGGAGAATCGTATAGTCGTCGGGAATCACCGAGACCGCCGGAAAGATCTCGTTTAGCGTAGTGTAAATGCTGCGGTTCAGCCGCAACATTTCCTCGGTCATATACGCCTCCGAGGAGGGAATGCCGAAGGCGAAGATACCGCCCGGCGGTTCGAATGATGCGGCGGGCGGGCTCCACGTAGTGGATCTCAACCGGGTGTTTCGCTGTCTCCTCAAGGACGCCTCCCACCGCGCCGCCGATGAGCAGCACGGTTCGGGGGCGCGTGTGATGCAGCAGGGGGAAATGGACTTTTTCTTCGACGAACGTGATATCCGGCACCGGGCTTGTGAACAGGAGCAGCCCGTTGGCGAAGAAGTTGAGCTGGCCGGACTTTCTGGTGACCGCGATGTTCTGATACACCGTGTTTTCCACCGAGACGAGCTCATGCCCGTGCCACTGCCGGCGAGAGGAGAGGAGCTCCAGCCGCTGTACCGTCCCGCTCCCGAGTGCGAGAAGCGTCGCGAGGCAGAGCGCCCCAATGACAAGCTTACCGGAGAGGAAGGGTACCGAAAGAACCGGCGTAGGCAGCAGGAGCCCGGCGGCGAGGTGGAAAACGACGGTGAATGTGGCTATGGCCAGATGGTCGAAGTCACGGCTGTCCGAAATCGAACGGCAACGCCCTGCCGCGAAACGGTGTGGCCTCCCAGTACAATCGCCGCAGACTCCTGTAGGGATCGTAATCACTCAACAGCCGATTGATGTGTTTGCGGTTCGCTTCCGGATGTTCGTCCATATTATGGGAAAGCTTTCTGACGTGAAGCTTGTCGGATTCCAGAATCGCCTTCACAAGCGGAGCTCCGCGCCATGCCCACTGGCCGTTTTCAACGATCTCTTCGAGATATCCACATATTTCTCTATTGGTAAGAACTCCCTTGGTCTTGCTGATCGTTCCCCTCCCAAGCCAATGAGTTCATAAGAATTCTCCTCCGCCTCCCGAACTTTCGTTAATCCGGGATGCCCCAACTTAGGGCGGGAGGTCAGAACGCAATCCATTGACAAGAAGCAACGGCATTATTATGCTCCATTCACGTGCTTGCGAGCATGAAAACAAACAGGGCACGTGATACAATCGATATCAAAACGGAGCTCTATGAGAAGCCTATTGCTTTTATCTGACCAATGCTTTGCTTCACCGGCACTTCAAAGGCTTCGTAATTCGCTTAGGAGGTCTTGCTATGAAGGATTGGGTTTACGGAATTTCTCGACTGAAGGTAGTGGCGGCACTCATCATCGCGCCGTTCATTCTCTTCGGTTGTGATGCACTCTTTGGGCCCGACGACGAGCCTGAGGATGACGGTATGGCAACACTGACGGTTGATACTGATGGCGAGGGAACGGTAGACCCCAGTGGGAGTCACTCGTTCGAGGAAGGTGCCGTAGTCGAGCTTCAGGTCTCAGCAGAAGATCCGTGGGAGTTCTACGACTGGGCCGGAGACGACGCGGACGATGTAACTGAGACCGGGAACGGTTACGAAATTACAATGGACGGTGACAAGGAGATAACTGCTTTCTTTGCTGAAGAGTACTATGAGTTCGAAATGGAGGCGCAGTCCTTCATGGGGGCAGAGGGACATGCCGTCGATCACACCGATAATGCTCCTTACCCCCCGGGTTTCGAGGTCGAATTGGAGGCTGTTTCGGAGGACCCGGAAAAGTATGCGTTTCTCCACTGGTCTACGGAAGCCGGCGATCCTCAAGAATTATTCGATGACCATGAAGCCGAGAGGACGAATTTTACTGTCCCGAACCCGAACGGAAATGTCACGGTTCAGCCATACTTCACGACCAGGTCGGAACCTGCAGAGGAAGGTGAGTTCCATTATGACCACACCAACTTTGGCGACACTATCCAGGGGGACGTCGGATTAACCGAGCACTATTGGGATATCAGTGAACTCGATACCGGAGATCCCTTGAACTTCTACTTCCAAGCACGGAACCTTCCCGATCGTTTCCGGGTCTACTATGGTGAGTGGGAGGATCTCACGCTCATATTCGACTCCGGCTGGGTGAGCGTGAGCCCTGAAGCACAAGAGGATCCTGCCATGTATCCGGAAGGTGTAGAGCACCACGATTGGCATGAGGATGTCGAGCTGTCGGACAGGCTTCCGTGGGACGACGGCGGCTTGTACGAAGCAGTGATTACCAAGGAGTCCGGCAGGGATGTACTAATGATCGAGGTGGAAGGAAGAGATGACGGTACTCTCTGGGACTACATGGTGGACGAAGAGCAGTAGTCCTCTCGAGAGATTGTCGAGAGGCCGCTTCCGCTTGATCGGCCATGATCAGAGCACGAAACAGAAGGAAGCGCGACATGTCGCAGCCCACCCTCCCGAAGGGGGTGGGCTGCATGCTTTCCACACAAAAGGGGCGGCGGACGCAATGGATGGTTGTCGGAACACCGACGCGACGAACTCGGAAACGATCCGGGCGTAGCCGTCCTGGTCCGCAGGGTGGTCGGGGTCCGCGGGAGCCGGCGGGTCTCCGCACGGGCCATCCGGCTCGGTTCTGATTGGTCCTCTGAGTCTCCGGTCTGACCCGCCTAGAAGGCGCGGACCGCGCGCACCCGCCTCGAGTCTTTGGAGTAGTTCAAGGCGCGACCCTCTTCGAAATCGAACTCATATGCAAAACTCGCGGAAGACTCCGTGGAACTCCAGTAGCTGGCGGAACGGAAACCTCCGACATCGTTCAAGAACAGGTTTAGGTAGATCCTGTGGAGCTCACCGATCGAAGGGAGAAACCAATCGTCGAATACTCGCCCGTTGTGCGTGACCCGCAGGTCATCGCAGAACAGCGCCGCCCTTCCTCGCGCCGTGTCTGCTTGGTCATTGTCCCTGAGCCAGTTCACGATCGCGGCCGTGTTGCTTTCTCCGGTTCCAACGGCTTGTTGTTGAGCATCGTCGCCGATTTCCGATGTGGGGTCTTGCCAAACTCGTGCGTAGTCGGTATCGCTTGGTGCAGTTTCCAGAAACTGCCATCCATCGGAGACCTCGCCCTTGTCCACAAAGATAAAGCCTCCGGCCGGCCCCTCGAATCCGTGCGTGAACGTAGCGGTTTGACTCCATGGCGCAAAGCCGCCTGGCTTCAGGTTTCCGCAGAGACAGTCGTAGAAGACGGCGCGCACCCGCCATGTGACGGAGTAGGGAACGAAATAGTCGGGCAGATCGAGCTCGTACCACGGCTCCGTTACGGTTTTGATTGCCTGGTTATCGATATTGCCTGGGTTCGCAAGGTCGAAACCGATTTGAACTTGATAGCTGATCGCGTGTTCGCTGGGATTCCAGGTCAACGTATACGGGGTTCCGATAGAGGTAGTCACGACTTCATCAACCGGATAGAGGGCCATGATCTCATGGTCCGGAAGCCATCGCGCGAATAGATCGACGTCACCGTCTCGGACTTCGATCGAGTTCCCTTCGGTATACGTGGTCCCGTTCCCGTTGGGTTCCGTATTCCAGCCGTCAAAGGAGAAGCCGTCTTTGAGGAGATCTCCGGTGTTTCCCAGAACCGTGATTGTCTCGCCCGACTCGTAGTAATCATCATCGACCGGAACTTCCCCCGCTGTGTTGCCGTTCGGCCTCGTTCCAGGTGAGCCGCGGGCCGCTGCTGCGGAGCCGGCCCAACTGCTGCTGCACGTCGCGTTCATGCTCGAGGTACGCCTTCGCGATATCGACCAGCCGGGGCAGCAGGTCGAAGCGCTTCTTCAGCGCCACGTCGATGTTCCCCCACATGGCGCCGCAGCGCCGGCGCAGGAACACCATGTCGTTATACATCAGCACCAGCACCAACGCCAGGAGATACACCACCGGAGTAATCGCCGCCGCCAGATAGGCCGCAGGCCCGAAATCGCCCAACAGCCCCGCCAGACACAGTCCTGCCCTCGCCTGTCGTCCTCGATGGTGACCCATCGGCTATTCTTCCCGCTTCCGCGTTTCTCCCGTACCAGCTCCCGTACCAGATAGTGGTAGTAGCAGCACGGCTGACCGCTCAGAGGTCCGTGGAACGGTTCTTCTCCCTCGGCAACGACGCGACTTCGCCCTTGATCTCGTTGATTCCGGAGACCACCCCCTGGGTGCTGACCGGGGGAATGTTCTCGATCCAGCGCTTGTGCTTGATCTTGTGCAGTTCGACCCCGCTGCAGCCGCGAAGCCAAGCCGTCACTTCGCCGGCTCCAACACTCGCGGAAGGCGCCCCGGCGCGTGCCGGGCGTACTTCGCCCGGCATCAGGCACGGAGCAATACAACGGACAATCGCGTGGGATGAGGCCCGGCGCTCGCCCGCTATTCTTCAAAGGTCACAAGAATATCGATTCGCTCGAGCAGGCTTTGCCAGTCCGCCCGGTCGATACGCGTGAGTCGTGAGCTGCCAAAGCCGATGCGTGCGATAAGCGTGTCCTCGTCCGCCAGTTCCAGCGCCATCGGAGGAAAGGCCTCGCGAGCCGCGTCGTGGTATACTGGCTCGACGGCGTCTTCAGCCTCTTCAACGCGTTTGTATTCCGTTATGGGGATCTGGAACAGCAACCACGACGAGTCGTCGACTTCGGTCAACCACAGTCCGTCGGGCCCCACGAGCATTCTAACGCTCTCGTCGTCGTCGACGGCTTTCCAGGCACCGTACCACCGATTCTCGGAAGAATCGGGGAGCCCTTCCGTACCGGGTAAAGAATCCAGGAGACTTACCGCAGTCGTGGTCAGCCGCATAGCCTCTTCAGCTGATTCCCACTCCTCCTGCTCCGCCGGCCGGACTATCTCCCCCTCTCCGACTTGTACACGGGGCTCACCGTCTTCATCCCAACGGCGGATTGTCATCCATTCGTCGTCTTCCATCTCGGCCGGAACGAATTGGGGAGGCACGTCGGAGGAGAACCGGAATAGCGCAACCGCATCCTCATCCTCATCATCGACGTCGAAGTCGTACTCCGCAGGCATTCGGAAGGACACGGCGTCAGGCGTGAGAAAGACGATCTCGCCCTCGCGAAACTCGACAAGCATTGGCTCGTCGTCGTCTACGTCACGCCATTGCCCATAGAGCTCTCCATCCGAAGCGGGGGCGGCCATCGAGACAATCAGAAGGAGAGCGACAGCGATTGCCGGAAGCGCATAGCGGATACGTGTGTGATTTTGAACCATAGTTTCCTCCTGAGCTGTGAGCGCAACGGACGGTGCGAGCGTTGTGCTT
>PWGF01000226.1 GCA_003554375.1 Spirochaetaceae bacterium | reverse complement strand
GGACGAAGCGAAGACGGCAATGCTCGTGGTCGTCGACGGCCGGCTGCTCGGCGCAATCGCAGTGGCCGACCCGCTCAAGGACGACGCCCCGGCGGCGATTCGTGAGCTGGAGCGAATGGGCATGCGAACGGCCATGATCACCGGCGACAACCGGCGAACGGCGGACGCCATCGCGCGCCGAGTCGGCATCAGCCACGTGTTGGCCGAGGTCATGCCGGAAGGGAAGGTCGAGGAAGTCCGATCGCTCCAGCAGAAGCTGGGGAGCGTCGCCATGGTCGGCGACGGAATAAACGATGCGCCCGCGCTGAAACAGGCCGACGTCGGCATCGCGATCGGCACCGGCACCGACGTTGCGATCGAGGCAGCCGATGTCACGCTGGTGCGCGGTGAGCTGGTGACGCTAGTCACTGCGATCAATCTATCCCGGGCCACATTCCGCAAGATCAAGGAGAACTACTTCTGGGCGTGGTTCTACAACGCGGTTGCCATTCCCGTTGCGATGTTCGGGCTTCTGCACCCGATGATCGGTGCGGCCGCCATGAGCGTGAGCTCGCTGAACGTGGTGTACAACTCACTGCGACTTAAGCGAGTCCAGGTCGAGCCCGAGCTCGAGCGGGCCACGGCGTAGTCTCCGCAGGGCAAGCGTAGTCGCCGATGGGCGGACACCGTCTCCGCGGGGCAGGCGCCGTTCCCGCCCGACCCGCGAACCGCCGGAGAGGGTCTGCCGACTTGCGGGTGAGGCGCGGCCGGTCCGCCGATCACGGTCGGCCGCCGTGCCGGCGGCGCCCCGCCGACGCGCCGCTGAGGCGCGGCCGGCCTGCGGGTAAGGGCCGGCCGACGCCCCCGTGATGCCCGGCCGGCCAATCGCCGGAGGCCGCGGGTACTCAGCCGACGGGGGCGATCTCCAGCTCGTCCTCGACGAAGTGCCGGCACCGATTACTGATGCGGTCCCGTATCGACCGGATCTTGTCCTTTCGTTCCTGGGGCGTGCCCCCCTGGACCGACGGGTCCTCGAAGGGCCAGTGCAAGCGCTTCTGCTCAGCGGGAAATACCGGGCATTGCTCCGCTGCTTCAGCGCTACAGACGGCGATGACATAGTCGAACTGTCGGCCCTCGGCTGCCAGGCTGAAAACGCTTTGAGTGCACTTGTCCGAAATGTCGATTCCGTCCTCTTTGAGGACTTCCACAACATGCTGATCCAGCTCACCTGGCTCGATCCCGGCGCTGGTTACCGCGACGGAATCGCCGGCGGCCTGCCGGATATACTCTTCAGCCATTTGGCTTCGTGCACTGTTGTGTCTACATACAACGAGTATGCGAGGACGTAGATGGCTCATACTCCGACGATACGGAGTTTCCGAGGCTGGGTCAAGCAAACGACCCGGAGTCCTCCCACGACCACGAGCCAAGGCGGGCCCGGGTCCGCCCAGGCGGGTAGCGGGCCGGCAGGCGAGCCCCCGGAGGGCAGTTGGGCCCGAGCGGGGGACAGGACTACGAAGGGTGGGGTTATGCATGGTGCATGGCTATGCAGAATGCATGGTGTCGAGGTATGCACTCTGCACATCGAAGCGGCAGCGGCCGAATTCTTGGGCGTATGTGGCAATGAGCACGCCGGTAGAGCAATCAAGGGCGGCCCGGACGACGTTGCTTCCGCGTGCATAAGGTGCTTACACACAGATATTTAGCTGCTTCTGCTTTGCAGACTCGGGTAACAGTCCTTTCAGGATCCAAACAGCGGCGGGAGATGCCTGGAGGGTGTCAAGCCACTGAACTTGGCACATATCTTGCTTTTATAGGGGTGGGCTGAGTTGGGGCGGGCGGAACGACGAAGACAAAATCAACCCCAGCGCCGAAATCGATTATGTAAAAAAGCCCAGGTAACAAATCTATTAGAAAAAGCGTCGTCCGCCGCCTGCTCCACTCCGGCCATCCCGCTACGCGGGCGGTACGGGGCGCCGGTCACGGCATGTGCCTGCCGGAGGTCCACGTATTCCTTCCAAGTCCTGCCGCTCTCCAATGCTTCTGATCGGTCTGTTCTTGATCGGTCTGTGAGCAGTCCGGCTCCGAACACCGGAACTCATTCTTTCCGCAGAACAGGGACGGCGGTTCACACCGTAGATTCTCAGCTCATGGGTTCGTTAGGATAGAGCCGGCTGGAATTGAGTTAGAGTCGTTGCGTAGGCCGGCAGGACAGGGAGCGCGCTCACCTCCGGCGAGCAGAACCGCCGCGGCGAGTCGGTCGCTTCAAGGACGACGGATCAAGCTTCGGCCGAGGGGGAGGAATGATCGTCAGCGTAAGCAGACGCACCGACGTCCCTGCCTACTACGGAGAATGGTTCATGCGGCGGGTCAGAAGCGGATGGTGCGAGGTTTCGAATCCATTCAACCCGCAGCAAACCCGGGTTGTGGACCTGACTCCGGGCGCGGTTGATTGTTTTGTCTTCTGGACCCGGTATCCAAAAACGCTCTATCCCCATTTGCCTGAGCTCGATCGGTTGGGGCACTCCTATTACTTCACCTACACAGTGCTGGACTACCCGCGGTATTTTGAGCCGCGGCTCCCGGCCAGAGGTTCGCGGGTTGCGCTGTTCAAGCGTATCTCCAGCTTGATCGGCCCGGGACGAATTGTATGGCGGTACGACCCTATACTGCTCACAGACCAAACGGATGAACGCTTCCATCTGGAACGGTTCAAGTCCTTGGCCGACGAGCTTGCGCCCTATACCGATACCGTCGTCATCAGTCTCTTCGACGAGTACCGGAAACTGCTCCCGCGGATGCGCACGCTGGCTCAGCTTGGAGCGGCTCGGACGCACACGGAGGACGATCCCGAGCGACTTCGCGCGTTTCTTGGCGAGTTGCACGGAATTGCGGTGGAGCGCGGGCTGCGGACGCAGAGCTGTTCGGAGAGCCGAGACCTAACGGCTACCGGAATCGAGCCCGGCGCGTGTATCGACGCGGAGCGGATCCGTACTTCTATGGGGGTTCGCGTGGACGCCCGGAAGGATCCGGGTCAGCGGCGCCTCTGTAACTGCGTCAATAGCGTCGATATCGGCGCCTACGACACGTGTCCGGCGAGGTGTATGTACTGTTATGCGATCGGAACTGAGGCCGCGGTGCGGGCGCGTCGCGGCGCCCACAGCCCGGAAAGCCCGCAACTGGGGTGAGTGGGGTGCGGGTGAACCTCCCTACCGATCCGCCAGTGTGCCGGGTGGGGCCCCAGTATGCCGGTTTCAGCTCCCTCCCGAGATACCCAAGGTCTCGGGAGGGCCGCCGCCGAGCCGGAGAGAATCTCACCGGCAAGGGTGCTTACTGATCGCCACGGAACACGCTTTGGAAGAAATCTTCCGCCCGTTTCCGTACGTTTTCCGCAGTTTCACCGGCACGACTCATAGCCTGCGCCAACGGATCCTTGGACCGCCGGAACTCATCCTGATACTCCCGGGCTGCATCCTGGAAGTCCTTGCGGATGTCCTCTTTTTCCTCAGGTCCGCGACGCTGGTACTGACCGCCCATTATCGCGTCGTAATCCCCGTCCGACACCCACTGTCTCAGGGCGGCAAGACGCATCACCGGAAACGGATGGCTCTGCCAAACCAGGTTGAGCATCTTGAATACGCCGTCGAACAGGTTGTCACCGGCATCGTAGTCCTCTGCCTGCTCGCAGAACTCCTCGATATCCATATGCTCGATCTGCGTGCCGCCGGCGAGCTTCATCAGCACCCGATACGAGGTGTCCGGGTCTTGGATGGTCAGGAGCCCGGCGCGGTCCGCAGAGAGCTCGCTTTTGCGGTCCCATTCGCGGAGCGCAGCGATAATGCCCATCAGCGCGAGCTGAGTAACCGGCAGCCGGAGCACCGCTATTGAAGCGTTGAGGAGGAACCACAGGAGCGTCTTGTAGAGAACGTGCCCGCTGATGACATGACCCATCTCATGCCCCAAGACGGTGAGAAGCTCCTCTTCGGAGAAGCGTTCCACCAGGGCGCTGTTGAGCATGATGAACGGCTTGCGAACACCAACCGCGCCGGCTTGGAGCGAAGGATTCTGGGTCACGAAGACTTCCGGCATGTCCGGAGCGTCCAGAATGGACGCAGCTTCCTGAGTCAGTTTGTACACATGGGAAAACTGCCGCTGTGTCACGCGCACTGCGGATGCCATAAAGAGAAGCCGAATGGACTTCTCCCCGGTTCCGCCGATGAAGAACTTCAGCACTTCATCCATGCCGGGTATCTGCTTGAGTGCGGTGAGAGCGGCCCGGTCAGCCGGATGTTCCCACGACCGCGGACTTATGTCCGTGAAGTATTTACGAGCCTCGCCTTCCATGCCTTTAAATGTACCTTTGTATCGGTCAAAGATCAATCGGATGCGGTAAATCGGGCCACCTGTTCGGCTTCGATGGCGTGCCTGCCGGGGTTCCGGCGCCCGGGCCGGCACGTTGAACGAACGCATGTTGAAACGAGCCCGCCGGCAAGATAGAGTTGCGGGACATGAGTAAGTACCGAGCGTCCGATGATAGCTCCGCCGGTGGAAACGCACATGGTGCGCCCGGCTTCACCGCCCATGGCACGACGACCTCCCGCCGCCGGCGCCGGCTGCCGGTGCTTCTGAGGCGCGTTGTAGTTGGAGCCCTGGGGGTTCTCTTGGCCGGAGGGTGTGCCGTTCAGCAAGAGCTGGTCCTTGACGGTGTGCGCAGCGGAGAGTCGGAGGCCGCCGTGGAGCTCGATGAGCTGTTCGTGGCGTATCTCGTCGATCTTGCCGGCATTGCCGGCGAGGTGCCCGACGATTTCTCGCCGTTCGACATTCCGACGATCACGGAGACTCTGCATCGGGAAGCGGGAGTAGAGGTTCGAGAGGTACTGATCCCGGAGCCGCAGAGGTTGGAAATAAGCATCTCGATCGCGGACATCGAGGAGGTTTTCGCTGATCTGGATGATGAGCTCGTCGTGGTTGAAGAGGACGGGACATCCCGGACAATCGAATTGAGGCTTACGCACTCCATTCTCAATCGGATTATAGAGATGCCTTTCATTGCGGAAGAGGAGGCGGCTCAGTACCTTCTCCCGCCGGAGGGAATGGGGAAGGAAGAGTATATCGACTACATTGCGTGGGCGCTGGAAGAGTACGAAGCCGAGCGTCGCGCCACGGATGTGGTGCGTGAGTCGCGTATCCGTGTGAGGGTGTTCGTTCCGGGTACGATCGATGAGATCGACGGCGGGCGGCTTGTCGAAGGAGAGGACGCGGCGGAGTTCGAGGTCGGGGTAGCCGAGGCGCTTACCTTGTCGCCTGATGAGGAGCTCCGGTACTCTGTCCGCTATCGCCCATAAACAGGGCTTGATAGATCCGATCTCGCAACGCTTCATCTATTCTTCGGAAGGCGGCGTGTAAGACGGTTCCGTTGTCGCTGATCCGGAGGACTACCACCAATGCTGTAGGCGAGAGGCCCGGCCGGTTGTCTCCCGGCAGATTCTCCAGGTTCACCACGAGCAGCTCTCCTGGTTCCACCGACACAAACGGATTCTGGAAGGAGAGACCTCCGCCGCCCAAGTCGCGGGTCATCGTCCGCCGCCAGGCGCTATGCGTCCGGCGTCCCACCTGGATCGGGATGCGCGCCTGCTTCCGGAAGTAGTGGCGTCGTTGCGAGCGTTGGACACGGCTGGAGTGTGCCACGGCGAGCTCTTTCCCTTCCCGGTTGAGAATCGTTGTGCGAAAGCCGAATACTCCGTTTGCCGTCCGGTAGAGGACACGAAGGGGAGTTGCCGGCCTGAGATCTCGCTCGTCGGTATGGAGGCGAAGCCGCAGTGCGCCGGCGTCAGGGGTGGTTACCTGCGCTGCCACGGCGTGTGGATTGGAGGTGGGAACCAGCAGCACTTCAGCCCCCGGCGGAAGCCCCGCGCTCGTCAGGGGGGCTCCGCCCTGCGTTGTGAATCCCAGCCGTAGCCGGAGGAGCGAGACGGTCTCGTCTGGGATCGGCTCGAGACTACGCGTCTCGGCGAGTGCTCTGTTGAAAACTGACTTGTACTCGATCACGTGGTGCCGCTTGCGTGGATCGGGTACCGTCGCAGCAAGGCGGTACATCAATGCCTGCAAGTGCGGGGGCAGCTCCATTCGCGTGATGCCTCGTTCCAGCCGGGCCTCAGACTCCGTCCGGTCGATTCGTCGCTGCCTTAGGGCGCGGACGGCGCTATAGGCGATGAGAAGGAGAAGGGGAACCCCGACGGCCAGCCCGAAAACTATGAGCTGATGGGGGCCGGGCCGGAAGGCACGGGACACCTCGCGGAGGAACAGGGTCTGAGCATCCATAAGAGCAACATACATAAACGGGCTCATCATATACCCTCATTCTTACTCATAATATACTCGCTCTTGGTGGGTCCCGGATACAGTTGCCTTCCGGACGAGACCGTATCGGGGCGATTCTGTGCGGGGACCATGCCGCGGCACTACGGGAGCGACCGGGTCAACGTGG
>PWGF01000359.1 GCA_003554375.1 Spirochaetaceae bacterium | reverse complement strand
GCTGTCGTAGCAAACGGCGTTGCCGTAGAACAGAGCTTCATCGGCGCCGCCGCTCGCGTGAAAGGCCCAGCGCGCATCACCGACAGTACCGTCTTATCGACCCCGGACCAGCCGACCAGGATCGGACACTACACAACTGTAGCCCACAGTCTCCTCCAACGCGGCTCGTGTGCGCGGGACGGGGCTACGGTTACCTTCAGCCTGTTGGCGGAGGCGTCGGAGGTCGAGGCACAGGCAGCAGTACATCAGAGCGTGTCGGCGCCACCGCTTCCGTTGCCGGCGGCGAGGTCACAGCAAGCTTTCTGGCGAAGCCACAGCAGGCTTTCTAGGGCCTTTCGTTGCCGCGCACCGTCAGTCGTTGGTCATTGCCTGCATCCGGCCCGATTGACCGAGGCCTGCTCAAGCCATTCGTGAAGCCGACCGGTGTGGGGAATCGAAGCGGAGTCGGCTGCCGCCAACCCGCGCCCGTGAGGCAAGGATTGTCGTCCTGGAGCTCGGGTCCTGCCGGCTCGCACAGCCTTCCGATGACTCGACAACGGCGGCGTAGCTCGGTACCTTCTGAGCCATGGGATTGCTGCACGAGATCGGGTCAGCGGGCTTCGAATACCTACTTTCAGGAACCTCCGCCCTAGATCGCTACTACCGGTTACAAGAGCGGCAGCTCGTATTCCTCGAATTCTCCGGGTCGCTCATCCAGCTCGCACGTCTAACGCCCGACCTGCATTTCCCGGGCATCGACGGCGTAGATGCGGCCGTCGACGAAGACGGAAGCCGATTCTACGTGCGTTGTAATGAACAGCTCGGCTCTCAGCGGCACGGCACCCTCGGAGTACCCGCGGACGCTCTTCTCCGGCCCTTCTCGCTGCGCTACGATCCTGCCGGAGACCGATACCTTGATCCCGCCGGCGCATACCCCGCTCTTCGCAAACGGCACATCACGCTTCCCAGCGCAGCCAACGGGAACCGCAGCGCACTCATGGCCCTTCTCGTCCAGGCAACGCTCCTTATCGCCCGTTACGGGTTCGAGGTCGACAAGTCTGACCGAATCAGCACCCTCGGCAACGTTCCGGAACTCCCACCGGAGCTTCAGCGTCTGCTCCTGACGCTGGTTCTCGGCGGGCGATACCCGTGGCGCGGGCTCCGTTTTCTGCGGCGAATAGGCTTTGTGGAGCGTTTCTGGCCGGAACTCGTCCCGATGGCGGGCACCGAGCACAGCAAGGACCACCATCCGGAAGGCGACGTTTGGAACCACACCTTGGAGACATTCCGCTACCGCAAGACGCCGGACCAGACGGTCTCACTCGCCCTTCTGTTGCACGACAGCGGGAAGCCGGCTTCGCGCAGTACTCGCGAACGCCCTTTCGACGGACATGCCGAGCTAGGTGCTCAGTATGCGCGCCGGTTCCTCACGCGCCTGGAGTTCGATTCGGCAACGGTGGACGCTGTTGCCTGGCTTGTACGGAATCACATGATTCCCGGCGCCGTTCACACGCTCCCGCGTTACCGCACCGCTCCGATCATGGATCACGAACTCTTTCCGGCCTTGCTGGAGCTTTACCGCTGTGATCTGAGCTCCACGTACTCGGGTCCGGACGCATACTATCGGGCTTGCCGCGTCTACCGGGCCTTCCTCAAAGCGCGCAACAATCCGTTTCAGTCTCTCGAGAACAAGAGACGGTTCAAGATGTACGTCGAGTGAGCCTGGAGGCGAGCCCCCGAGGCCGCACTCCCGAAGCCGTATTCCCCTGACCGCACTCCCCTGGCCGCACTCCCGAAGCAACATCCCCGAAGCAACACTCCCGAAGTTGGGTTCACGCTCCGTATCGCTCCTTCAGCCAAGCAACGAAGCGGTCCACGTCCGGCTCCATTAGCACGGCCTCATTCGGAAGATCGAGTAGTCGAGCGAGTCGCTCCGGGATCTCTACCTTGAGCTCCAGCGTCTCCCGTATGATCTCGGGAAACTTCCCTGGATGAGCGGTCGCCAGAACCACGGTTTCCCCGTCTGCGCTCGAGCCTCTCCTCTGTCGCTGCTCCTCACGCCAGCGCTGCGCAGCGCATAACCCTACGGCCGTGTGCGGACACACCACCGTTCCCCACCGGTGCCAGGCGGAGCGAATCTGGGCGCTCGTCTGCTCCTCCGAGACAGGAATACCGGTGATAGCTTTCCGCATCGCTTCGACGTCATGTCCGAAAAGGGTGGCAAGGCGTTCGAAGTTGCTTGGATTACCTACGTCCATAGCGTTCGAGAGGGTCTGTACGCTCGGCCGAGGATTGAAGCGCCCTGTCTCCAGATACTTCGGGACGACATCGTTGCGGTTTGTCGCTGCCAGGAAGCGTTGAGCGGGCATCCCCCACCTCCACGCCAGTACTCCTGCGGTAAGGTTCCCGAAATTGCCGCTCGGCACCGAGAAGACCGGCGCGCATTCTTGCCCGGCGGTTACGCGGAGCGTGGTAACTGCCTCCATGTAGTAGAGGACCTGTGGTATAAGCCTTCCCAGGTTTATGCTGTTGGCCGATGTGAGCGGAAGGTTACCGGCCTCCCGATGAGCGAAGCTCTCCTTCACGAGACGTTGACAGTCGTCGAAACTCCCCTCTACTTCGACGGCAGTCACGTTTCCGCCGACTGTCGTCAGCTGCTGCTCCTGGAGTCGGCTCACTCGGCCCTTCGGATAGAGGACAACGACATCTGCCCGCCGCCTGCCCGCAAACGCCTGAGCCACCGCGCTGCCCGTGTCCCCTGAAGTGGCTGTGAGAACGAGCGCCCGCCGGGCGACCCGCTCCAAGTATTCCTCCATAACGGCAGAAAGGAAACCGGCACCGAAATCCTTGAACGCGCAGCTGGGGCCATGAAAGAGCTCCAAGAGGTGCAACCCTTCATCCAGCGTTCGCAGCCTCGGCTCAAACGGGAACGCTCGCTCACAAAGCCCCTTCACCTGATCAGTCGTGTAGTCATGCCGCAGAACGGGCGCCAGCCACCTCGCCGCTCTCCAAGAGAACGGTTCGCCGTCGCCCACCTTCGCAAGCTCACCGGCCTTCGCGAGACCTGAAGAGAGATCGACCTCGCTACTCGGATGGAACAACCCGCCGTCCGGAGCGAGTCCCTGCAGCACCGCTTCCAGGAAGGTCACTTCCGTGCCGTTTCCCCGAGTGCTCCGAAACTTCATGAGGTCCCCTCGCCAAAGAAGGCGTCATGCACGGTTCTCAACGTAGCATCACGGTCCGCCGCCGCCACAATGAAGGAGATATTCCGCTCCGACGATCCTTGGGCGATCGCATGCACGCTAAGACCGGCCCGGCCCATCGCTCCGAACAGCCGGCCGCTGACCCCCGGCTTGCCCCGCATTCGCTCGCCAATGACTGCTACGATCTCCAGATCGGTCTGGAGCTCAAACTGTCGGATAGTCTGATCCTTCCGCTCCGTGGCAAACTCGGATTCCAGTGCGGCAACGGCCGCCGAGGCCTCTTCCCGGCGAAGCGCCAGACAGATCGTGTGCTCGCTCGAAGCCTGAGATATCATGATGATATTGATATTCGCTGACGCAAGCGCTCGGAAGATCCGATGCGCGATACCGGGCACACCCACCATCCCGCCACCTTCCACGTTGATGATCGCAATATTGTCGATGCTGGCAATGCCCGTAACGTCACGCTCGGTCCGGGCGCCTTCCACACTGATCAACGTACCGGGCTGCTCCGGGTCCATTGTATTCTTGATGCGAATGGGAATACCCCGGTCGACGACCGGGAGCATTGTATATGGGTGTATCACCTCCGCGCCGAAATAGGAGAGCTCCATCGCTTCCTCGTAGCTCAGCTCAGAGACGACAAAAGCCTGTTCCACGCTGCGAGGATCCGCACTCATGATCCCATCGACATCGGTCCAGATCTGAACCTCATCCGCCGCCACCGCAGCTCCAACCAACGAGGCAGTGAAGTCGCTCCCGTTTCGGCCAAGTGTTGTAGTTACTCCTTCGGCGTCAGCTGCAATGAAGCCGGGCACAACCATGATGGTCTCCCCCGTCCCCATTATCGAGCTGATACGCCGGTACGTCTCGGCCCGATCGACATGGGCGCTCCCATGGCTGCTATCGGTGATGATCATCCTTCGTGCATCGACAAACTTGGCACCCACCCCTCGAGACCGCAGAAACCGCGCAAGCAGCGTGCTCGAGAGAAGCTCCCCAAACGACATAACCAGGTCGTGTGTCCGCGGCGTACACTCGCGGACGAGCTCCACGCCGTGAAGAATGCTCTCTAGCTCATCCAGAAGCTTCGCAACCTCCCCGGCGGCTTCCTCTTGCTCATCCGAGGTGTCCATGAGTTCTCCAACCGTCCGTTCGTGCTTCTCTCGAACTGACCTAATGACTTCCGTGTGCGTGGAATCGGCATCTTCAGCAGCCAGAGCAGCTTGGATGAGCTTGTCCGTAATACCCTTCATAGCCGAACAGACCACCACGACCTGCTCGTTCTGCGCCGCTTGTTGCACAATCCGCCCGACCGCCTCCATTGTTGGTGCGTCGGCCAACGAGCTTCCCCCAAACTTCATCACTTTCATAGCGCTCTTTATACAAGATACCAGCACAATCGAAAAGCAGGGCAAACACAGTTGGGCAGTGCTGTCGGAAGCGCGGCGGCGAGTACTCGCCCGGGGGCGCTTGCCTGCAGTTCGTGGTGGCGCGGTGAGAAGGGGGGAGTACTCGTCTCGTCATCATGTCGCCACCGTCGAAGAACCGCGGTGGTTCAACTGCGTTTTCCCTGAATCGCAAGGACGTGATCGTTGTGCTCGAGGAGCGTCTCCGCTACTATGGCAGGCAATGTACCAGTATCAGATCGAAGGCGGGTTCCCAATTAAGGGCACGTTGAAGGCCGGCGGGAACAAAAACGCTGCGCTTCCGTGTATTGCAGCGACCCTGCTAACCGACGAGCCGGTGACACTCCACAATATCCCCGCCATTGAGGACGTGGGCGTAATGTTGGATATTCTCCGCGCTCTGGGTTCAACCGTGGAAGAGCTTGGAGGCGGCTCGTACCGCCTCACTACTTCCGACATCATGCGAAACGATATCCCCGCAGAGCTGTCCTCCAAGATACGTGCCAGCATTCTCCTTGCCGGCCCCATGCTCGCCCGGGTCGGAACCATCACTCTCCCTCCACCCGGCGGGGATGTCATCGGACGACGCCGTCTAGATACGCATTTCCTGGCCCTCACCAGTCTCGGCGCACATCTGGACGCCGACGGCACCTTTGACCTCGCTTGTGCGCAGCTCAAGGGAACGGAAGTCTTCCTGGACGAAGCCTCCGTAACGGCCACGGAAAATGCGATCATGGCGGCTGTGCGAGCAGACGGCGAAACAGTGATTGAGAATGCGGCAAGCGAGCCACACGTTCAGGATCTCTGTTCTATGCTCAAGTCTATGGGCGCAGATATTCGAGGTGTCGGCTCGAATATCCTGCGAATTGCCGGTACAAAGAAGCTAAAGGGGACAGAGTACCGCATCGGAGCGGACTTCATGGAAGTGGGCTCTTTGATCGGGTTGGCGGCCGTCACGCGCGGAGAGCTGACCATCGAAGATACCCAGCCGGAGCATCTACGGATGACGAGGATAGCCTTCGCGAAGCTCGGAGTACACTGGGAAACTGAGGGGAGCACGATATACGTGCCTCCGGCCCAAACGCTCCAGGTCCATCCCGACTTCGGAGGTGCAGTCCCGAAGATCGACGATGCTCCCTGGCCTGGGTTCCCCGCGGATTTGATCAGTATCACCCTTGTCGTTGCCACGCAAGCTGAAGGTACCGTGCTCATCCACGAGAAGCTGTACGAATCCCGTCTTTTCTTCGTCGACCGGTTGATCGAGATGGGTGCTCAGATCGTGCTGTGCGATCCCCATCGCGCCGTCGTGAGCGGCCCCTGCCGCCTACGTGGCTCAGAGCTTGCGTCGCCGGATGTTCGCGCCGGCATGGCAATGCTCATCGCGGCACTGTGCGCCGAAGGCGAAAGCGTGATCAGAAACGTCTACCAGATCGAACGCGGTTACGTTGACCTGACCGGTAGACTCCGATCAGTGGGGGCAAAGATCGAGAGAGTTGACCAATAGTTGCCTGATAGGCACCTCACTCCCCTTCCTGCTTGAACTAACCTCGTGCCTGATCGGGAGCTCAATCCCTTCTTCCCGGTCGGGCCGGGAAAGGTAGGTTAGTTCGCTGTCCGGCGGCCCTTGCACCCCGTTATTCGTCTCCCCCGATCCAACGCGCGGCGTACGCAAGCGAGGCAACCAGCCCAAGGACCGCTGCCGCGGCCAGCACTCCGATGCCTGCCGCCATCCCCCCCCAGAGCGCGCCTGCGGAAATCAGCGTCCGGTGTGCGTACGAGTACAGCTGCGCCACGCCCCATACGACCGCGGGCGCTGCCGGAAGAAGCACAAACACCGGGAAAGGCGGCCGGAAGCGATAACGACTACGCATCCGACT
>PWGF01000329.1 GCA_003554375.1 Spirochaetaceae bacterium | reverse complement strand
CGAGCCGGCCTCCGTGCCCCAGCCCGCCTCCGCGCCCCAGCCTGCCCCCTTCTGTAGGAGTCTGAGCCGACTCTATATGAACCGGTTGATGAGCGACTCGAGCCACTCGCGGCGGCCGGAACGGTTTTGGATGTCGGCCTTGTCGATGATGTAGTCCTCGAGCTTCTTGAAGTCCGCCTTGCCGTCCACGATTTCCTTCCCGATTCCAGACCGGTAGCCGGCATAGCGCTCCTCGACGAAGCGGTCGAGCGTTCCGTCGTTGATGATACGGTCGGCGACCTCCAGGCCGCGGGCGTAAGTGTCCATTGCAGCGATGTGGGAGAGGAAGATATCGTCCGGCTCGAAGCTCTGCCGGCGCAGCTTGGCGTCGAAGTTCATCCCGCCGGGGGCGAGCCCACCTGCGTGGAGCACCTCGTACATGACCGCGATTGCCTCGTAGAGATTCGTTGTGAACTGATCGGTGTCCCAGCCCAAGAGGTAGTCGCCCTGGTTGGCGTCCAGGCTCCCCAACATGTTGTTAATCCGCGCCAAGCGAATCTCGTGCTGGAAGCTATGGCCGGCGAGAATAGCGTGATTCTGCTCGACGTTGATCTTGAACCGGTCGTCCAGCCCGTATCCCCGCAGGAACGACAGAATGTTGCCTACGTCATAGTCGTACTGGTGGACGGTGGGCTCCTTGGGCTTGGGTTCGATGAGGAGTTGCCCCTTGAAGCCGATCTCCTTGGCGTAGTCGGCAGCCATGTGGAGCAGCCGCGCCATGTTGTCCAGCTCGATCTTCATGTCGGTGTGCAGGAGCGTGTCGTATCCTTCTCGCCCGCCCCAGAAGACATAGTTGGCGCCGCCGAGCTCGTGAGTCACCTCCATGGCCTTCTTCACCTCGGCAGCGGCGTACGCGAAGACATCCGGGTTACAGCTGGTTCCGGCGCCGTGAGCAAAGCGGGGATGCTTGAAGAGGCAGGCAGTCCCCCAGAGGAGCTTCACGTTCACGTGCTGCATGTACTCCTTGATGAGCGACACGATCTCATCGAGGTTGCGATTGGTTTCGCGGAGCGTGTCTCCCTCGGGAGCGATATCGCGGTCGTGGAAACAGAAGAAGGGCATGCCGAGCTTCTCGACGGCCTCGAACATAGCACGCATGCGCGCTTTTGCTTGCTCCATCGGGTCGGTGATCGAGAGCCACGGCCGCTGCATTGTGCCGGCTCCGAAAGGGTCCGCCCCGTCGCTGAGAATAGCCTGCCAGTACGCCAACGAGAAGCGGAGATGGTCCTTCATCGGCTTTCCGGCGACCGCCTTGTCGGGGTCATAGAACTTGAACGCGAAGGGATTGTCCGACTCGGGCCCTTCATATTGGATCTTGGGTACGTTCGGGAAGAACTCGTTGAGCATTGGTCGCTCCTTTCGGTCTGGTTGTGTGGTGTGCTGCGTCGCGGGCCGGCACTCCGAGGGCCTCGGTTTACCGTGTCTCCGGCGTTCGGAGGGCGCGAGGCTGTGCGCGGCTTTTGGCGAGCGCAGAGCTTTGCCTACTATGGTACACCCGGATACAGATTTTTCAAAGTAATTAATAAAATTACTTTTGTAACCAAGCGAGGGCGCACAGTCTCGGCTCTCGATGTCCTCCACAGGAGAAAGCGGGAGCAGAACAGTCGGAGCGAGCTGCGCTGTCCTCGAGGCCGGGCCGCGACCGTTCCATTGGGGTCGTCGCGGGTGTTCGGAGCCGGATAGGCGACGACCGGGCATCTATTCGATATGAACGGTGTTTTGACGTTTCGAAAATCCGGAAAACGTGATGCTTGCAGTCTTTTTGTTTCTCTGGATACGATGAGCGTTCCGGAGGAGACTGTCGGAAGAACGAGCAATCCGGAACAAACAACCCAGACGAAGGAGATTTTTTGTGGCTTTCTCGTATAACCCATACCATACCGCGCAACGGCAGTTCGATGCCGTTGCGGATCTCATAGATCTCGAAGCGCCGATTCGCGAGATTCTGCGCCAACCAATGCGCGAGTACCATTTCAGCATTCCGGTCCCGAAGGACGACGGCGGCGTAGCGGTTTTCCGCGGCTTCCGCGTGCAACACAACGATGCCCGTGGCCCGGCGAAGGGCGGCATTCGTTTTCACCCCCAGGAGACCGTCGACACCGTGCGTGCTCTCGCGATGTGGATGACGTGGAAATGTGCCGTAGTGGACATTCCGCTCGGCGGTGGGAAAGGTGGGGTGATCTGCGATCCGCACCACCTCACTGAACGGGAGCAAGAGCGGCTGTGCCGCGGTTGGGTGCGGCAGCTGGCGCGCGATGTGGGGCCGGAGCTGGATGTCCCCGCTCCCGACGTGATGACCAACGGCGGGCACATGGTGTGGATGCTCGACGAGTACGAGACGATTCACGGCGGACGATATCCCGGATTCATCACGGGCAAGCCGGTCGATATGGGAGGCACGCTCGGGCGGACCGAGGCGACGGGCTTCGGTGTCGGCTACGTGCTCCGTGAAGCGCTCGATGAGCTCGCGGTGAACCCGGGTGACACGACGGCTGCGCTTCAGGGTTTCGGCAATGTAGCGCAGCACGCCGCACAGATGTACCAGGAGCTCGGCGGCACCGTCGTAGCGGTCTCCTGCTGGCACCAAGGTGACAAGACCGCGTATACCTTCAGGAAGCGGGACGGCGTGGACATAGAGGCGCTGAAGTCGATCACGAGTGTATATGGCGATATCGACAAGGAAAAGGCGCAGGATATGGGCTATGAGCTGCTGCCGGGGGACGATTGGCTTTGTCAGGAAGTCGACGTGTTGGTTCCCGCGGCCCTTGAAGGTCAGATCACGGCCACAAGCGCTCCGGAGATGAGCGGACGTGTAAAAGTGGTGGCGGAAGGCGCAAACGGGCCGACCACGCCGGAAGGTGACGAGGTCATGAAGGAAAGAGGGATCTTGGTTATCCCGGACTTTCTGGCGAACGCCGGCGGTGTGACCTGTAGCTATTTCGAGCAGGTTCAGTCGAATATGAACTACTACTGGGAGAAGCCGGAGGTCCTGGAGAAGGTGGATACCAAGATCACCAACGCCTATCGGAGCGTAAGCGCACTTGCCGACAAACGGGGGCTGCGAATGCGCGATGCAGCGTATATCATAGCCATTAACAGGGTCGCGCAGGCGGTCAAACGGCGCGGCTGGGTGTAGCCCGGCCGTGCGGCGGGGAAGGACGGAACGTGATGGACGATACCGAGTCCGGCGACCAGGTGCTGGATGTTCTCAAGGAGCGGGCCAAAGAGCTGAACTGCCTCTATCACGTGGAGGAACTGCTCTGTAACCCGCGGCTTTCGCTCCCGGAAATCCTTCAGGAGCTTGTGCGGATCATCCCATCGGGATGGCAGTTTCCGGAGCTGTGTCGCGCGCGAATCGTGTTCCAAGGGGTGAGTTATCAGTCGCCGGACTATCGGGCCACCGTATGGACTGACAGTTGCGACATAGTAGTCAACGATCGCAAGGAGGGGCGAGTCGACGTATCGTATGTGAAGAAGCTACCGCCGCAGGAGGGGGGTGTCTTCCTGGACAAGGAGCGCAAGCTCATCTGTACCATCGGGGACCGGATCGGCCAAACCGTCATGCACCGGCGGATGGAAGAGGTGCTGCGTGAGTGGAACAACGCCGGACAGGAGCTGACCGGAGATGAGCGCGGTGACCGCGAGTGGGTCGTCATCGTCGATCTGTTGCGCCGGACGGATCCCGATCTCCTTGCGCATCTGTGCCGGAAGATGACCAACTACTTGGTCCGCAGCGGCGCGGGAGAGTATTCGGAGGTTATGGAGAGCTTCCAGGCCGGCGTCGTCCAGGCCGAAACGCCTGGGGAGGAAAACTACCCGCTTGCCAAGCAGCCGCTCCATAGTGTCATGCAGCTGGCTGAGCGGACCTTCCGGATCGCCTCCAACTACTTGAGCGACGGACAGATTACCCGCTACCTGAAGCGGTGCATCATGGAGCAGAAGGCGTACTCGTTGATCCGCGCTGTGGATCGCCCGCACACACCGCTCGCCGAGATCTTGGAGGCGGTGAACCGCTACTGTAATCGATTGGACGAGCACGAACGCCTTTCTTCGCCGACGGAGCGATGGCTGAAGGTAGATCTCTTCCGCCGCTTCTTCTCCGAGCGGCTGGAAGTCCTCAATATCGCGAAGCAGCATATCGACGTCAGCGACTTCCATGGCGTGGTCAATCGGATGATCTTCCCCGAAGGAAGCCACGGAAAGCTCGGCGGCAAGAGCACGGGAGTGTTCCTGGCCCACCAGATTCTCCGGAAGGCCGCTCGGAACATCCCCGACTTCTCACCGCCGGCTACGCCGACGACCTGGTACATGACTACGGATACCTCCGTGGAGTTCCTCCACTACAACAACCTGGAAGAGCTGAACGAGCAGAAGTACAAGGATCTCTATGAGATCAGGCTCGAGTATCCGCACATCATCCAGCTGCTGAAGAATTCGAGCTTCCCGCCGGGGATTCTGCGAAGCCTATCGGCTGTCCTGGACGACTTCGGAGAGGTGCCGCTCATCGTGCGCAGCTCGAGCTTGCTCGAGGACCAGATGGGCGCAGTCTTCTCCGGCAAGTACAAAAGCCTCTTCATCGCCAATCGCGGCCCCAAGCAGGCGCGCCTGGAGCAGCTCACGGATGCCGTTGCCGAGATCTATGCGTCGGTGTTCAGCCCGGACTCCATCCAGTACCGGCGGGAGCGCGGACTGCTCGATTTCCACGAGGAGATGGGAATCATGATCCAGGAGGTGGTGGGAACCCAGATCGGCGACTACTATCTTCCGCTCTATGCCGGCGTGGGGTTCAGCAAGAACGAATTTCGATGGTCGCCGCGGATCAAGCGCGAGGACGGGTTGGCGCGGCTGGTTCCCGGGCTGGGAACGCGGGCGGTGGATCGTCTCAGTGACGACTTCCCAGTGCTCATCTCTCCGGGACAGCCCGGATTGCGGGTGAACACCACTCCGGACGAGGTTCGATACTACTCTCCGCGGAAGCTGGATGTCATCAACCTGAAGGAAGAGCGTTTTGAAACGATGGAGGTGCGTGAGCTGCTGGAGCGGCATAGCGACTCGATTCCGAGCTCTCACTATCTCGTCTCGCTCTACCGGGAGGGCACTCTCACGCAGCCGAGCCCGTATGAGATCGACGCTCCGGACGGTGAGCCGGTCGTTACGTTTGCGGGCCTGGTGAATCGAACCCCGTTTGCCAAGCGGGTGCGAACTATTCTTCGAACGCTCGAGGAAGCGCTCGGGACTCCGGTGGATATCGAGTTTGCCTCGGACGGCCACGACTTCTACCTGCTGCAGTGTCGGTCGCAATACACGGATACCGACACACAACCGCCGCCGATTCCGCGCGACATCGAGCGGAAGGACCTCGTCTTCACGGCCCATCGGCACATTGCCAACGGTATGCATCCGGGGCTTTCCCACGTTGTGTACGTGGATCCGGACGAGTACGGCAAGCTTTCGACTCACGCCGAGATGGTGCAAGTGGGCGAAGCAATCGGGGTCCTCAACTCGCTTCTCCCCAAGCGGCAGTTCGTGCTCATGGGACCCGGGAGATGGGGGAGTCGAGGCGACATCAAGCTCGGCGTTCAGGTCACCTACGCCGATCTCAATAACACGGCGGTCCTGGTAGAGATAGCGCGGCAGCGGGGCAACTATCAGCCGGATCTCTCCTTCGGCACCCACTTCTTCCAAGACCTGGTGGAGTCAGGGATCCGTTATCTTCCCCTCTATCCCGACGATAACGACACCGTGTTTAACGAGAGTTTTCTCACCGGCACTACCAACAAGCTCGAAGAGATTGCGCCGAAGTACGCACAGCTTGCACACGTCATTCGCGTAATCGACGTTCCGGGCTCCGCAGCCGGGAAGCTTCTGCGGGTCCTCATGAACGCCGAGCTCGAAGAGGCGGTCGGGTATCTCTGCGATCCTGGCGTGGCGCCGCCGGAGTCGGAACGGACTCGAGCGCGAGAAGAGGCTGCGATTGCTCAACCCGACGACGCTTTCTCGCGTTGGCGCATGCACATGGCCGAGCGCATCGCAGCCGAGACCGACCCGGAGCAGTACGGAGTTCAGGCGATGTACCTGTTTGGAAGCGCCAACAGCGGGAGCGCCGGACCGGCGAGCGATATCGATCTGTTGGTGCATTTTGCGGGGACGGAGGATCAGCGGGCGCGGCTCACTGCATGGTTTGAGGGGTGGAGCCGGTGCCTCGCGGAGATCAACTACCTCAACACCGGATATCGCTCGAATGGATTGCTCGATTTCCACATCGTCACCGACGAGGATATCGAGCAGCAAAGCAGCTATGCCGCTCGCATCGGCTCGGTTGCAGACCCGGCGCGCTCTCTTCCTATGAAAGGGACTACGGAGGGAAGCTCCGGTTGAGGCGCAAGAGCCGGCGAGCTGCTGCGGCACGTTGAGGCGCGGGGGCGACTGAGGCGGGGAGGCGCCTGCCGCGCGGGGGGGG
>PWGF01000353.1 GCA_003554375.1 Spirochaetaceae bacterium | reverse complement strand
TGAGCCTTGCCGCCGTGCCCATTCTGCCGGTTGTTCCGCCGGGAGTGGTGTTCTTCCCCGGATACCGTTGGGCCTGGCGAAAAGGGCGACTGTTGCGGGCTCAGCGCGACATTGTCCGGTTGCCTACGAGATACTTCAAGAGGAGCGGTGTGCCGATACGTCACGGGCAAACCGTACGGTTGCCCAACGGGGAAGAGTACGCGCTCGAGGTAGGAACACCGAAAGAGCTTGAGGCTCGATCGGCGGAACCGCCGGACGTGCGGGGTAGGTTGGTTCTCAGCTCATCTACGGAGACGTCGGCCCGCGGGCATCTCTTTGGAGTACGGGAAGGTTCCGGTATGCGACGATCCCAAGACCCAATGGCGGAGCTCGTCCTAATAGCCGACGAACCCGACTACCTTGCCGACCGATGCAACAGCCGTGCTCGATTGTTCGAGCTGGCAGCCGTAGCACTGTTGGGACTTGGAATCGTCATTAACTGGCTGTTGGCGGCACTTCTCCTGGACGGGCTGCTCTGATTTTCGCCGCCGCGTCCGGACTAGTCCTTCCTCCGCGCGAAGTTCACGGTAAGCTTGCGGCCGCGGAATTCCGTACCGTTCAGCTTCTCGATGACCTGCGGAGCCTTCTCCGGGGTGATCTCCGCAAAGCTGTAATTGTCCAGTATTTTGATCTCCCCGACATCTTCCGACGTTACGCTATTGACCGAGGAGAAGAGCTGGATGAGGTCGCGCGGAAAGACCCGGCGATTCTTGCCTACCCCGACGAAGATACTAATGTAGTTGTCACTCTGCTTGCTCTTGGCGGCGCGGACACCGGCATTCTTCAGTAGATACGCCGCGAAATAGCCCCGAAGAAAAAAAGGGACTTTCTTCCGAATAATGCGTCGAAAATAGTCGAGATCTTCGGGAGCCTCATCTTCATGGATGCGACGAATGATCTCTTCTATCCGCTTATTCAAGGCTTCCGGATCCGGAAGCTTTTTGCTTGGCTTGTCTTTGGATCTCACGGCATGCTCCTCCTGGATGAGTTTTCTCAGGCCACCGGTACCCGACATCCATGTCTCTCTGTCGCGTACCAGCGGCCGACGGAGCAACGAGACAAGC
Organism: Spirochaetaceae bacterium; assembly: GCA_003554375.1. Classification (GTDB taxonomy): domain Bacteria; phylum Spirochaetota; class Spirochaetia; order DSM-27196; family SKKC01; genus PWGF01. Next base: position 5,400 of record PWGF01000353.1, on the reverse strand, counting down.
TCTTCGGTTTCTTCATGGAGGTGTGGGGTGAAAGCGGCAATCTGGGGCCGGCGAGCCACCTTTGATAGGATGAACAGCACATCTGCGTTGAACCCGGCCGCGTCTTCCTCTTTCGGTTCTTCGATTACCACGGTGCGGACGCCGGTCACGTCCAGGTTTTCCCTTCTCAGATGGTCAATTATTCGCTCGGATGTACCGATCACCAAGTGCGGCGCATTCGCCAGATCCCGTGCTTCCTGGCGTGGCGAGCGATCCGTTCCGAGCGCAACCGAGCTTACAGGTGCCCCCTGCGTTCCCGGAAAGGATCCGAGCGCTTGAGTCGTACTCCTGACTTCTTGCGCGCTCGACGAGACTATGAGTGCCGCTACGCCCTCGCTGTGTTTTCGAAGCCGAAGGACCGGGGGTAACACGACATGCGTCTTCCCGGATAAGCCGTTTCCCGTTTCGATCAAAAAGTCACGACGCTTCTGGACGAGCGGATAGACACAACGCCCGAGCAAATCAAGCTGCCGATATAGTGCCTTCTTTGAAACCCTTGAAACGGTCCGGCCCTGTCTGTCTGGTTTCGCTACATCGCCTTTCGAACCCACTCCATTCACCTAGGCTCGTCTTCTGCTCCGACGAACATCAATATTCCGAATCTAGGGCAACGATATAGAGCGTGCACCCCTTTGTCAAGAAACACAATGGGCTCCGGAACGGATATTCTTACTTACTCCTATAGACAATGTTTAGATTGTTCAGTATCGTTACGGCGTCCGCGGGTGGGCGGAAGGGAACACACCCATGTACTGGGCTGGTAGGTGAAGTTGGCAGGGGGCGCCCTAGGGTGGGGGGGGAGATCGGCCCGCCGCGCAAGGAAGCGCGGAATAGAGAGGAGCAGGATGAGCGCTGTTGTCGATGTAACGAGGTTGGTTGGCAATACTCCTTTGGTGCGATTGAATCGCATTACGGAAGGGCTCGGGGCTACTATCTACGGCAAGCTGGAGTCACGAAATCCGCTCGCGAGCGTGAAGGACCGGATCGGATTGGCGATGATAGAGGCCGCCGAGCGCGACGGAACCCTCAAGCCCGGCGGAACGGTCGTGGAGGCGACCAGCGGGAACACCGGCTTGGCGCTCGCCTACGTCGGAGCCGTGCGGGGGTACAACGTCGTCCTTACGATGCCGGACACTATGAGTATCGAGCGTCGTCGGCTCCTAAGTGCGCTGAACGCCCGTCTGGAGCTTACTCCTGGCCCGGAGGGGATGAACGGGGCCGTGGCTCGCGCCCATGAGATCGTTGAGAGTGAGCCCGACGCCCTTATGGTCCAGCAGTTTCGCAATCCCGCCAATCCGCGAATCCATCGGGAAACTACCGCTGAGGAGCTGTGGCGTGACACCGATGGCAACCTGGACATCTTCGTGGCCGGTGTAGGGACGGGAGGAACGATTACCGGCGTGGCCGGGCGCATAAAGGAGTACAATTCACAGTTTCAGGCAATCGCGGTCGAGCCCGATACATCACCCGTGCTGAGCGGGGGACGGCCGGGTCCGCACAAAATACAGGGAATCGGTGCAGGGTTCGTCCCTGAAGTGCTTGACAGAGATCTGCTCGATGAGGTCGTCCGCGTGAGCGCGGAAGATGCGACGCTTATGACACGGAGGCTCGCAAAAGAGGAAGGAATCCTCTGCGGGGTCAGTTCCGGAGCGAACGTATGGGCAGCTCTTCAGGTGGCGGCGCGGCCGGAAAACCGAGGTAAGAGTATTGCAACCGTGATCTGCGATACCGGAGAACGCTACTTGAGTACGTGGCTTTTTGATGAGTAGTGTACGGGCGAGCTGCCGGCGGTCAGACGCGCGAGACGTGCCACGCCCATGGGCGGGCGCATGGCGCGGATAGAGCATTCAATAGAGCATTCATGCGAAGCGTTCAGCAACGGTTGACGAGGAATTGACAAGGAGAGGAGGGAAGCGTGGCTGATTATAACTTCGAGACGTTGGCGCTCCATGCGGGACAGAGCAAGGGGCAGCAACCGCCCAGCAGGGCTGTTCCCATCCATCGGACGACCGCATATAACTTCCGCGACACCGAGCACGCGGCGAATCTCTTTGCGCTCCGGGAGCTCGGGTACATCTACACACGGATCATGAATCCGACTCAGGAGGTACTGGAGGAGCGCATGGCGGCGCTCGACGGCGGTACCGCCGCGCTGGCGCTGGCCTCCGGAACTTCGGCAGTCTTCTACTCGATCATCAACATCTGTGTTGCGGGGAACGAGGTCGTGTCGTCCAGTCACCTCTACGGCGGCACGTATACGATGTTCAACGACATTCTTCCGGACTATGGCATCCGCGTTCGGTTCGCGGACCCGCTCGATCCCGCCGCGATCCGGGCTGCCATCAACGACCAAACTCGGGCGCTCTTCGTGGAGACAATCGGGAATCCGGCGCTCTCCGTTCCCGACTTCCAGAGTTGGGCGGAGATTAGCCGTGAGTATCACTTGCCGATCATCGTGGACAGCACGTTTACGACTCCATATCTCTTTCGGCCGATCGAGCACGGGGCTCATATCGTGGTGCATAGCTTGACGAAGTGGATCGGCGGACATGGAACGGGGATTGGCGGCGTAGTCGTCGATTCAGGCACATTCGACTGGACGGATCCCAAGTTCAAGACTATGAACGAGCCGGACGCAAGCTACCACGGGGTTCGGTATGCTCACGACCTCGGAGATCTTACGCCTATGGCCTATGCGCTTCGAATGCGGCTTGTTCCATTGCGGAACCTTGGTGCTGCGATCTCGCCGGACAACGCGTGGATATTCCTTCAAGGTACCGAAACTCTCCCGTTGCGAATGGAGCGGCATTCGCAGAACGCGAAGCTCGTCGCCGCGCATCTCCGCCGGCATCCTCAGGTCACGTGGGTACGGTATCCAGGGCTCGAGGACGATCCGGCCCACGGCAACGCTTCGCGGTATCTCCACAACGGTTACGGCGGCATGGTGGCGTTCGGCATAAAGGGTGGCCGCGCCGGCGGGGAGCGATTCATAAACTCGCTGGAGCTCTTCAGCCACTTAGCGAATGTCGGAGACGCGAAGAGCTTGGCCATCCATCCAGCCAGCACGACGCACAGTCAGCTGGATGCGGAGCAGCAGTCTGCGGCAGGGGTGGGGCCGGAGTTCGTCCGTCTCTCCATCGGGTTGGAGCATCCGGACGATATCATCACGGATATTGACCGCGGTTTGGAGGCCGCCCGGGGGTGATCCCGCGGGCTACTGCTCGAACCGATGCCAGCGTCCCCCGTAGGCGAGCTCATACGGACGGAAACGATTCTTATATTGCATGGACGGTGAACCTTGGACCCAGAACCCAATATAGTACCACGATTTACCGAGTTTTCGCGCCTGCTCGATTTCGCGGAGTATGCTGAGCGTGCCGAGGGAGCGGTGTGATTCGTCGGGCTCGAAAGCGAAGTACACGCTTGAGATGCCGTTCGGCAGGATATCGACCCAGCTAGCCGCCACCAGGCGATCAAGGACTCGATACTCCCAGAGCCGAAAGGGCACCGGAGTTTCCACCAAAACCGAGGCGAACTGTTCCGCCGAGATGATTGCCGATGAGTCGTGGCGCCGGCGGATGTAGCGCTCATAGAGGCGTAGAAGGCCGGCCGACACATGGGGCATTCGCTCGCAAATGCGTACGTCCCGGTTTTTGCGGAGAACACGTCGTTGCGAACGCGAAGGTCGAAAGCCGCCGGTCGGGATGCGTATCGGAATGCACGCGTTGCAGCCGGGACAGCGGTTGCGGTAGAGGTACGTCCCGCTTCGCCGCCAGCCGTGGCCGATGAGCTTCTCGTATATCGCTGGATCAACGGCGCCGAGGGCGATAGCGTCGGTTTGCCAGCGCCGGCCCGGCAGGTACGGGCAGCGACCGTGGTCGATCCGATAGATGGTTACGGGGTAGTCACTTGACACTATATCTTGCTATGAATCGGTCCCGGGCGGTGCAATACGGGGCCGGACGTAGTGAGTTCTGAGTGCCTTCCGCCGGCTTCTCCTGCTGCCGTTGCACACCTCCCGGGCCTTGAGTATGATGCTCACCGAGCACGTCGGGTGCGCCGTAGACTGGGTAGCGGCGGAGGCAATGAACCCCAAGAGCAACAGCGCTATGACCGCTCGAATCGCCAGCCTAAGACGTGTCGCAGATCCTCCGTCCACGCAAACTCCTTGTCTGATACGCAAGGTACCGCACGATAGTACGCGGCGTAACGGCCTTCGTGGAGCGACTATACCCAACGTGTGCGCCTGCATCAACGGCTCACGGCGTGCGGGAACACTTATGGACGGCATGCCCGACGGCGGGCCGTCGCTGAGCGTTGAGTCACGGACAGGTGGAACGGGATGATACGGGCGAAGCGAGTGGAGCCGGAGCGCTTGGCGGGACAGATCGTCCGCCGGGTGCAGAAGGCGGCGAGAAAAGAGCCATGGCTCAAGACGCTTCTTCAGATGGCGTGGACAGCCGGGCCGGTTACGTACCTGGCGCTCCACGGGGGCTACATGCTGGGGTACGGGGAGCTTCCTCCCACGAACCTGGTGATCTACTTCGCTGCCTATACCCTAATTGCAGGGTTTTTCGCGATTTTCGTTCGCTTTTTCTATAACGTCACGCGGGGACACGAGCTGGACGAAGCACGGCAGCAACTCTCGGAGGTTACAACCGCCCTGCCCCAACTCATTTTGGAGGCGCGGAACCGGAATTTGCGTGATTTGGATGCCGGGAGTAGAGCGGTGCTCTCAGCGCGCTACATCTTGGAAAATCCGGACGCCGAGGACGATGCAATCTACGCGGCGGTGTTCGATCTTACCCAGGAGTCCGACTTGGCCGAGACAGCGCGGAATGTGGCGGTCTTTCGCAGGCACGGGTTGTATGTCCGAGTGGAGGATATCAGTGCAGCTACGGCAGAGAGCATCGGTCGTCATCGTGAGGGAATCGCAACACACTCCTCGGTAGTGGCCGACGCTTTTCATCAGCTCTTCTTTGGTGAGAATCGACCGTTCCTGTCCGGGCGTCGCCGCACGCTTGGTTTTTTGCAACGGGCGTTCGCCGCAGTGGAGCGACATGATGCAAGCTACATGACGTTGGGAGATGTGGAAGAGAGTGCTATTCTGACGTACGAGCTTCTCTCCGGTCGCGGGTTCCCGGTAGTGACCATTCGTCACCTGGAGCGGTATTCGCTCGGCCCAATTGCCGAGACGCTCGATCGTGCGCGGAATGAGCTCAGTCGCGCGATGCGCGTACGGAATTCGCGGTTGCGCGTTTTGGTGCAGGAGTTACACCGTTGTGGGCACCTTCCCGAAGTGGCTGAATCGTTGCCCGCACTGACGGAAGCCGGCGCTCTTGCTGCGTCCGTCAACGAGGT
>PWGF01000478.1 GCA_003554375.1 Spirochaetaceae bacterium | reverse complement strand
GTGGACGAGGAGGGCGAAGTACGCCCGGTGCGCCCGCCGCACGCGGTCACGGTACGGGACGCCGGAGGCCCCGCGGTCGCGGTGGATCTGACTGCGCCGGAAGAAGGGGACGGCGAGGTCAGTCTGAGCGGGATATCGCTGTACACCGCGCGCAACCGCGCGTGGTCGCCGGGGGTGGTGGCGCGTGGGGTTTGGGAAGTCAGTGACGCTGCGGGCGAGGTTGTTGTTGACCGGGATAATGAGAAACTGCGGGGGGAGACGACGTCGCTCAACGACGGGGCGGTTGCGGCGGGAGCCGGAGTGAGCGCGGAAGGCGCGGCGGGGGTTGTTGAGGAGGCGGGGCTTCTGCACCTGCGGCGCGGCGAGCCTTTCCACACGATCCGGGTCGGCTACGAGTTCGCCGAACCGCAGCGGATCGGCGGGGTGGTGCTTCAGCTTGCCGCCTCGCACGTTTCGCGGCACAATGAGTCGGGTTGGTTTAGGGAGAACCGGCCGTTGTCCTTCGAGTACCGTGACGCGGCGGGGGAGTGGCGCGAGCTCGAGGGGAGAACGAGTGAGATCGCCTACCGGCCGCCGGACGGCGGCGACGGGGGCGATCGGTACGCGGGGGATTTCGCCGACCAGGGAGAAGAGTATCCGGGATTCGCGGTGAGCGGCCTGCGGTACGCCGGCGGTGATGCGGCGCAGCGACGGCGCGAGGTAGCGTTCGTGTTTCACGGGGCGCCGTCGGCGGTACACGGGCTACGACTGGTGGACCGTACGGAGAGCGCGGCGCTGACGGTGGGGGAGATGCTGGTGTTCGACGGCGACCCGGTGCAGCACATCGGGACCGCGGTGAGCGAAGCGCGGCTGGGCTGGAACAGGGCGGCGGTCTCGGAGGTGTACCGCAGGCCGGAGTTGTTGGACGTCGTCGGGGCGCTCGACGAAGAGAGCCTTACGGCGTGGGAGGCGGGGCGGATCGTGATCGACGCGGAGGCGCATGAGGCGCTGCGGGTTGGGGTGCTAGAAGACGGCCGGACTATCCGCTTGGTGATGGTTCCGCGCGCGACCGAGGACGCCCCGATCGAGCAGGTGGTCGTGTGGGGCGCGGAGGAGCTTGGCGCGCCGCCGGAGGCGGCGGCGTTGGGCGAGCAGATGGCGCGCTCGGCGGCGCTTCGCCTTGGTGAGGGCGGTGCGGACGCGGTGGGGGCGCGGATCACCACACCGTTTGTCGAGCCGGGCTCGGGGTGGTTCCGATCGGACCGGCCGGTGGTGGGCAATCCGCTCCCATACGTGGCCGGTGGAGCGGACGGGCCGCGAAGCTTCGCGTACAAGATGCTCCGGCAGGAAGAGGCGATGGCGGCGGCGTACCCGCTGCGGTACCCGTTTGAGGGGGAGCGGACGACGCGTACCACCCGAGCGGTGGACGACGCCGGCTATGAGGGCTACCTGGAGTACGTGGACGCCGCGGAGGCGCAGGCGTACTTCGACGGCGAGGCCGACCGATACGCGCCGTTTCTTCCGGGCTACGTGGCGTCGTCACGCGCCGGGCGAGCGCCGGCGGGGTCGGTGCGGGAGCCGGAGCGGCTTGCGGGGGTGGACGCGTTGGGGCTTGTAAGCGGGGCGCTTGCGATGGCGGGATATGACGCGCAGTTGAATGCCGGCGAAGCTCCGTTTGCCGGTGAGCTCAACGAGCTGTACGGGGCGGTGGAGAACGTCTTCGGCGAGCGCCCGGCGGCGCTTCTCGACGGGTACTACCGGATGGACGGGAGTTTCGGAGAGTTGGTGAGCGAGACGGGCGCGGTACCCGGGCTGGGGGCGGACGGAGCGCCGGCGTTCGGCTCGGAGCGCGCGGAGTTGCCGCTCACGCGCTCGGGTGCGCGGTTTGCGGCGAGCGACCTGGAAGCGATGAGCGTGGTGGTGCCGGCGCTGCACTTGATTCGTCCGGGAGATCTGTTGGTGGGCGAGACGGCGCAGGGGGAGTATCATGTGGGGGTGATCGTAGCGACGGTGTGGGACGAAGCGGGGGCGCCGGCGCCCGGAGCGGAGCCGGCGGAGTGGTGGAACCGGGTGATCGTAGCGACGACGCGGCGCGACCTGGGTGCGGTGCGGCTGGCGAGTTGGGGCGCCCCGGCGGGCATCGACGGCGGGCTCGGCGAGGCTGCGGAGCGCTACCACGTGCGGCGGCTCATGCGGCTGCGGCAGGACGCCGCCGACGCGAGCGAACCGCGGCGCCAACCGTGGGAGCTCGTGACGCGCCCCTACGCGACGCAATCGACGGCGGCCTACCCACCGCGGCCGAGAGTGGGCGAGGAGGGGATTCCCCAAGGGGGGGAGGTTCCGTGGAACCTGAGCGACCAGCAACCGGTGCGCATTGACCCGGCTGTAACGTCGGATGAGGCCTTACAACGGCTATACGTTTACGCGTCGTTGACGGGAAGACTGGACGGCGAGTGGGACTCGACTGCCCGGTACATAACGAGGTTTACCGGGATCATCGGGGCGGAGCCCCCGGGAGACGAACAACCGGAGCTGACGCCGACGGCGGGACTGCGTTACCGCCACCGCCTACCGCCGACCTCGTACCCGGACCGGTTGGCGCAGTTCGGCATCTTCCAAAACCCCGACGGACCGGTCTACGACGGTCACGCGATGCGTGTGACGAGCTCCACCGGCTGGCGATGGCTCGGCCCCGAAGTGATGCGGCGGCCCGGGCTGAACTACCACTTCGGTGTCGATTACGTCCCTGAGGGCAGGCCCTCCCTGGGTGCTCCGATCACCGCCCCGGAAGGGGGCGCGGTGTGGGTGTATAGGAGGCTCTATCAAGACGAGGCAGATCGGGAGCGGGAGAACCCGGTGGTGCTCGTCGGGTCCGACGACGGGCTGGTGTTGCAGCAGTACTCGCCGGACGATTACGGCGACGCGGTCGTCCTTGTAACCGAACCGGAGCAGCCGCGGCGCGGGAGGGTCTACTTGTTCTTTCACGTCGACGAGGCGGAGGTGCTACCGGAGCTGGAGAGGCGCTATGGAACAGGGCCTACGGCGCACGGCGAGGCCGTACGCGTCGATCCGGGCCAGTGGATCGGCTTTATAGGAGTTAAGGGAACGCGGGCGGCGCACGTACACATGGAGGTCTACGAATACTTCGATCATCCAGCGCTTTGGCGCTTGCCGGACCCGGAGCGACCGTGGGAGCGGTGGGATGAGCCGCACGCTAGCGTGGATGACACACGGCGAGCTACGAGAGTCGGACGGATACCCGAAGACAACCTTGGCTGGCAGCGCGTCGACCCGCAGACGGTGTTCAACCCGGAGCGGGTGGAGATTGTTCACGCGTCGCGGTGGCCGTTCGGTGACGGTTCGCGCCGTGTCCGGGAGTCGGCCGCAGGCGTGCTGCGGAGCGAGTGGGGCGAGCTTGGGGTCAGCCCCCACGAGCTTGCGGAACTGTACTTCCGCGGCTGGCCCCGGTAGGAGAGAAGAAGATGATGAGTCAAGGGTTGAGACAAGGAAAGGTGAGGAAGATCGCGGCTACAACACTGGTGGTTGTTCTTCTCTTTGCTGGGGCCGTTGTCGCGGCAGAAAGTTTCGAGTTCACGGTTGTCGGAGAGTACGATGTGTTGTTCGAGACGGGGCGCGTGCATGACGTGGACGGATGCTTCTCGATTCAAACGCGCGATTGGGAGACCTGGGTGATCGATCAGGAGACGGGTGACGTGGTCGACCGCTCAGATCACCTTTTCTACGGGACCTGGAACGGACGTCCGATCGTTGTTCGACCGGGCGAATTTCGGGCATTGGATGTAAGGACGTTAGAGGAAGAGGTGCTGCCGGTTTCGCTTTGGCGGGAGTATATGCGTCACGCGGGACGTCCCGGCCTGGAATACGAAGAGCATCTGCAGTTGGGTTACGTCGAAACGACCGAATACGGGGGCGGACTGTATGCTGATCTGGTATGGTATGACCTGCGCACGCAGGAGACGCAAGAGTTCGTGATCGATGATACCGGAAGACAGCCCGACCGCTCGTTTCCCCGCGACATCTCTCCGGATGGACGACTTCTCCTGATCACTCGAGATGGCGTAGAAACGGTGGTCGAAATGGACACGGGGGAAATCCTTGGCGGACAGAGGTTGGCGCGTAACCTCGGTAGCATGGCTATCTTGGGCTTTTCGGAGATGATCTCCCCCGCGTTATTCAAGAGCATCTTGCCGATGGAACACCACGGAGATGGATACGTCTTTTCGCTCAGGGCATACGATGGGACACCCGTAGGCAGCATTCGTGCGTACTTGCCGACGGGTGAGTTGCTATCACCGAGTTGGGGCGGCTTCGACATGTACTTCTCTCGCGACCTTACGCGCGCGATCACAACTGGTTCACTGGACCTGGACCCGCCCACCAAACTCCTCGACACCACCCCCTTCCGCGACTGGCTCTTGGACTTGGGGCTCTTGTTCCGGGAGACCGGCGGTCAGGTGACCTCGGCGGAGCTCGAGGTGAGGCGCTTCGCGCGGGATGACTCCAGGATACGCGGTACATTGAGCGGAGGTACTACAGTTCGCGTGCTCGACCGGACGGCGCAGGAAGTGGAACATCGGGGAACGCGGGCGTACTGGTACGAAGTCGAAGCCGGTGAGCTACGCGGTTGGGCGCACGGATCGGGGCTGGAGCTGGACGAGGAGCAGGGACCGATCCCGCCTGAAGATTGGCAGCCGGTCAACGACGTGGAGATGCACCCGTGGCCGCTGGAGTAGAGATACCGAAGACGAGACAGACTACCGGCCGGATGGGGAAGCGTGCGCAGTTACCGGCATCGGGCCTCGTGGCGGTGTTGGTCCTGGGGGCGATGATCGCTTGCGGGCTGGCGGAGCTTCCGCGCTTGGCGTACGACGCCGCGGGCGGTGAGAATGCGCCGGAACCGGCCGTCTACGAAGGGTCGGAGGACGTTCCGAGCTGGGAAGCAGGCGTTCGGGTTGCCGCGGCCGGGGAGATGAGTAAGGTTGGCCACAACTTCGCCGGCTGGAACAGCGAGCCGGACGGGAGCGGGCGGGGCTACGAACCCGGGGACCGGTGGATGCCCGAAGACGGCGAATCGCTGCGGCTCTACGCGCAGTGGGAGCCCGCCGAGTACGAACTCCGCTACGAAGTCGGCTTCGACGCGGAGGGAGTATGGGAAGACGCCGCCGTTGCTCGTTTCGAAGAAGCCTACCTGCACCGTTTTGAGAGCGAAGTTACCCTCGCCGATCCCCCACGCCCCGGGTACCGATTGACCGGCTGGAACAGCGCCCGCGACGGGAGCGGTGAAAGCTACGCAGGCGGTGCCCGGTTCGCGATACCCGCCGAGGACGTTGTTCTCTACGGGGAATGGGAGCCGGTGGAGCTTGGGACCCTCAGACGTTCCGAAACCGGCGAAGGCCCCGGCGCGCGGGAGCGCTATCAGGCGACGGGAGCCGACGTTGCCTTGGAGCTCGTGCTGGCCCCGGCGGCGGAGTTTCCGAGCGGGCTCCACGACCTGGGCCAGGCCCGGGTGACCGAGCCCTTCCTGATCGGGCGCACGCCGGTAACGTGGTCGCTGTGGCAGTGGGTACGCGCGTGGGCCGAGGAAGCGGGTGGGTACACGGTCGAGAGCGCCGGGCGGCGGGGGAGCTACGCCGAACCGCGCGCGGGGTACGCTGAGTACTACACCGCGGAGCAGCCGGTGACCGGGGTGAGTTGGGGCGAAGCGGTGGTGTGGCTGAACGCCGCAAGCGAGTGGTACAACGCGCACCGCGAAGCCGGAGAAGAGGCGCTTGACGCGGTCTACTACCTTGACGGGGAGGTCCTTCGCTCCGGGCCCGATGCCGCCGCTGATCCGGCCGGAATCACCGCGGTGGCGGGCGCCCGCGGCTTTCGCCTGCCGAGCCGCGACGAGCACGAGCTTGCCGGACGGTGGGAGGGCGCGGAGCCATTGAGCGACGGAGCGGTGTACCGAGAGCCGTGGTACTGGACGCCCGGGAGCCACGCCGCGGGAGCACACGCCGACTACCGCGACGTCGAAGCCACCGGAGCGGTGGCGTGGTACTGGGACAACGCCGGGGTCGGCGAAGGCGCGGCGATACTCAGTCGCCCGGTAGCCACGCGCGAGGCCAACGCGTTGGGCCTCTACGACCTGAGCGGGAACGTGAACGAGTGGACTGGGAGCGCGAGCGGCGGCGGGCGGATCATCCGCGGTGGCGCCTGGAACAGCCGCAAGCCGGGGCTGCGCGTGGGAGGTGAGCAGACCTACCCACCGGGAGTGGAGACCTTCACCCTCGGGTTCCGGCCGGCACGGAACCCGAGGCGATAGTCGGGGGCAACCTGGAACCGGTGTAGCTGCGCGTGGCTCTTCTCTTCGCGCAAGGGGGCGTAGCGGATACCCCGCAAGCGGCGGTCCGGGCGGCAGGGCGATCGGAGTGAGCCCGTCCGCCGCCCGGCAGAGGTGCCGGTCCGCGAAGCCCGGGATCCGAAGGGGCGGTCTCATTGTGCCGGCGGGGCAGAGACCGGCGGGG
>PWGF01000096.1 GCA_003554375.1 Spirochaetaceae bacterium | reverse complement strand
CATGACGCCGCAATGGATGGCCTCCCGTGTCGTGCCTCCCTGCGTGTCGTATATATCGCTTCTGAGCGCCTCCATAAACCAACGCCACTGCTCGTTCCGGTGGCCGGCAACATAACGGGTAATGTCCGAGTGCACTATGAAGCTGAGGGTGGAGCCGTGGCTGGTGCGCCGGAGGTAGTACTCATAGTTCCGGGTAACGAGCTCCTGCTCGTCCCGGACTTCGTACCCCATCATCTCCAGGATGTGTCGAACCTGTCCTGGGGAGAAAAGGTAGAAGAGCATCAGAGTATCCGCCTGTTTGCAGACCTGATATCGATCCGGGGTATCCCCCTCTGCCTTGAGTATGCGGTCGAGCCTCCGAATATTGCCGTAGCGACGCCGGTACTCCTCCCAGTCCAGCTCTTTGAGCTCACGGAACCCGTCGTACTGAGAGATGATCCCGTGTTTATCGATGACCACGGTGAGCTTCGACGCCACCTCTTCCCATCGCGCGATTTCCGATTCCTCTTTGAAGCCGATGCGCTTCTTGAGCGCTTTCCGTACATCCTCCGGTTGATGCTTCCACGTTTCGATGGTCTTATGGAGAATCCAGACCGCCAGGGCGTTGGTGTAGGCGTTGTCCCGAAGGCCGCCCTCCTCGGCGTCAGGGTACTTCTCGTGGAATTCGTCAGGTCCCATGACCCCCGCGATATGGTATCTGCCGTCTCGACGGTCGTAATGTGCTCTGCTTGCCCAGTAACGGCATATTTCTACGAGCATCTCCAGCCCGTACTGGTGCATGAACTCCTTGTCGTCTGTCGTGTAGTAGTAGGTCCAGATGTCGTATGCAATTGCAAGCGAGACATGCCGCTGATTCCGGCTCAAGTCAGGATCCCAGCGTCCTGACTGTGGGTTAAAGTGGAGCTCCTGGGTCTCTTCCCCACCATCGTCTCCGGACTGCCACGGGTACATAGCACCCTCATAGCCTTCCTCCTGTGCCAGGCGCCGGGCAGCGTCCAGTCTTCTGTAGCGGTACATTAGGTGCCCCCGGGTAACTTCCGGCAGCTTGAGGTTGTAGAACGGTTGGACGAAAAGCTCGTCCCAGAATATGTGGCCCCGGTATGCCTCCCCATGAAGACCACGTGCGGTGAAGCCCACGTCTTGATTCGCGCTGTTGGGGGAGTGTGAGGCCAACAGATGGTAGATGTGAAGCCGCAGCACGCGCTGCGAAAAACGATCCGGTTCCAGCTCGATGTCTGCAGTCTCCCAGAGCTGGTGCCAACGCTCTGCGTGACGGGCAAACGCCTCATCGAATCCAGTGCTGGTTGCACCGTAGGCGTCCGCCAGCTCCCGCGCGTCCCGTGCCGGGTCATCGGTGTCTCGATCCTTGGAAGTGTAAATCGACACCACTTTTCGATAGACGTACACGCTTCCCTCTTGGGCTTGGAAGCGCGCAAGGTTGCTGACATATGCGCTTCCTCGTTCAACTTCCACCTCCGGACGGGCTTCCTCACCGTTTGCGGTCAGCGTGTGGCGTGCGTTCATGTAGATGTCTATTTTTGACTGATTCGTCCGAGTTCGGAGCTCGATACGGCCGTCTTGCTCACGAGTGTGGAGTCCCTTGAGGTGGCGTTTACTCAAGCCGCGGTACCGCGGAACTCCATAGTTCATGATTGTGCCGTCCAGCGTGGATCTGATGAAAACGGGTTCGCTGTAGTTCAACGGCGTAAACCGGAACTCGACGGCTGCCAGATGAGGCTCCGCCATACTAACGAACTGCCGCGTCTCGATGCGAGTTTGGTGGCCGAGACGATCGCAGATGCGCATACTGCGCGTCGTGACCCCGTTCCGCATGTCCAGTGAGTGTACGTAGTCCTCTACGCGACAGTCCCCTAGAAGTCTGCAAAAGCCACCGTCCCCGATCTTCAGTTCTATAAGAAGCCAGTTTGGGATATTGACGAAATCCGCGTTATAGATGGTGCGCCCATGCATTTCCGTACCGAGCGTATTCCACAGCCCGGAAACGTATGTACCGGGATAGTGAATGTCGGCGAACATGGATGATCCACAGTAGGCTCCGCGACTGCCGATATAGCCGTTGCCTACGGTCGTAAGCGACTCCCGCAGCATCTCCTCTTCCGGGTGGAACCCTTGGTAGGTAAGCTTCCAGCTGTCCCTTACCCGCTCGACGTCGAACCACTGCCTAACGCGATCGTACGAAAGCTCTTGGAACGACTCGACGGTCATATCCGCGCCGTTTTCCCACAGGAGTTGGTCGTCTTGCCCCCAATGGACGCCCAGAATCATACCGAAATTGCCCCTTCGCCCGGCGAGCATTCCTTCCGAAGAAGAAGCTGCCAGCATACACTCACTCGGCAGAAGACGCAGGTTGTCAGCGGCCAACGTGAAGGCGTCCGGCTCCGGCGAGCCGTGCAACGAGAGCTCCATGATGTCGTATCCGTCGATGATGGTATCGAAAGCCGAGAGCAACTGCAGCGAGACGAGTATTTCGTCGCAGTTCTTACTCGGGGACACGACGGCGGTGTAGATACCGTGCGAACGCAGTTCGGAGATGAACTCGGCTACGTTCTCCGCACGACGAATCCCTCGCCTTGCGAGAAGAGTTCGAAAGGCCTCGTTCTTCTTGTTGGCTATGCCACAGGCAGTTTCCAGGTCCGGTGAGTCGGAAGGATGTCCGTGGGGAAGATATATGTCCCGTGAGCGGAAGAACTCGGCCACCGCGGCATACCGAGAGCGCCCGTGCATGTAGCGCGTGTAGTCCTGCTCATAGTCGAAAGGACGGTACTCGACGCCTTCGTTCATCGTGGTAAGAATCTCGTCGAGCGTGAGTTTCCAGGCGTCGAAATGGAGCTCATCGGTTCCCGTTCCGATTGCATGAAGATCGAATATCACACCTTTCCAGATTTGCATTGTAAGATCTCCACCTATTGTTCGCTCAGTTCTTTCAACGCCAACACGAGCGCGTCCGGATAGTCCACGAACACGGCCCGCGGGTCTACACGCAAGACGCGTTCTTTGAGATCATGCCTTGAGGTTACGAATACCGTATACAGCTCGGCACCTGCCTCCTTTGCCGCCTCCACCATCGGTACATCAGAGCCGGTGTCCCCACACACGATGGTCGGACCTTCAAGGTTCAGCCCTGTTCTTGCCGCGGCAAGACGGACGCCGTCCCCCTTGTTGAAATCTCGATCCCCCTCGGACCGGGTCACGATGATTTCGATGTCATACCCCGTATCCTCGATCCGAAAGATATCACTCTCCGGATCGAGTTCACGGACAAGACTGCGTATCTCGTGAAGAAACAGCTCCGAGCGCTCAGAAGGGATGCTGGAGTACATGTCCTGTCGCGCAACGGTGGTCTGCCCGAGCTTGAACTGCACCCCGGACCCGATAACGGCGAAGTCCTCATATTTCCGGGACCGGACGAGCTGCTCGATCCGGTGGTTGAGCTCGGCGAGCCTTTGTTCCTTCGCCGGCTCCAGCGGAGATGCGTGTCGTCGCCCCTCGAGATCATGGAGTTCCCGTCCTTTCGAGCCGGCAACAAGGAAGACTCCCGGTGGGAATACGCTCAGGTCCATCAGACCGATGTTCTCAAGCGGTGCGGAGGTGAGAACCAGCGCGTGGCGGGTGCGACGCTGCGCAAACCGGCTCAGAAAGATGGCGTTGTACGCGGATTGAACCGACGAGCGGTAGCGGCCACAGTAGTTGTTGACCGTTCCGTCACGATCAGTGACGAATGTGGCCCGGTTCACCGGCGCCAGATAGCGGCTGATGCGGCTTATCTGCTCATCAAGGTCCGGAAGTCGTTTGTGCAGAAATTCGAGAAGCGCCGTCTCTCCGTGCTCGAAGAAAACGAGATCTCGCCTCAGCTCCTCGGTCTCATAGTCCACGCCAATTGCGGTAGGATCGCCCTCGGGCTTCGTGAGCAGAGTGCATACGCCGTCGGCGTTTTGCTTGGCCTGGAGGGTATCCAACACCGTACGCAAGGTTTGGATGTGATCATCCGTCCGGGCCGGCGATGTTGAAGCTTCTTCCGACGGCTCGCCCATCAGATGTGCCCGAACCAGTGCGCGACGGGCAGAAGTAGTGCGGCCTATGAGCTCATAGAACTCCCTCAATGTCTCCATAGCAGCACGTCCTGGGAACGGAGTGGAAGCTCCGCAACCTGCCTGGCAATTCTGCGGTTCAGCCCAGGTGTGTTCCCCCTGATCCAGGCGCCGACGCTCTTTCGAACCGCTGATTGCGGATACTCAACGTCTTCTCTACGGTAGCGCGCTCCAGCCTTCCGTTCTAGTCCGTTCTTGGTTGATATACAAATCTCACGCGTTGGTCCGAAAGTCAAGGAAACAATTGGGGTTGAGAGCGAAGAAAAGTAAGAGCAGCGAGAGATACCGACAGTGGTGTCACAGGTGTTACGGGTGTCACGGGCAGCGCCGCGGGTAGCAGGCAAACGCCAAGGGGGACACTCTCCGTCGCGCTTCCGGTTGCAGTGTCCAACTTCATTGACCCTGGCCAGTCGACAGTACCGCTTGACAACCGCCCGCAACACTTTAGTATTTGACGCCTGCATGGGCCGGACCTAACCGGGCCGGAACGGTGGCGGGCCGGCCTCATGCGGGGACGCTTCGGCGTGAGGGCTTCGGTGCCTATTGCCTAGCTACGGATCGACCGATCCCGGACCACCTTTTGCAATGCAAGGAGGCCTTGGCATGAACAAGGTAGAACACGCTCTGATGCACGGGCTCTTTGTCCATCTTCACCACAACACGGACAAGGCAATCGACTTTGGTATGTTCAAACGGCACAACGATACTGTGCGGAGCGTATCGCCAGGCAGCTTGTTGATTGGTCCCGACGCAAATGACGACGCGGCTGTCTTCAAGCTCCCGGACGACGACGGCCTGGTAGCGGCAAAGATGGAGAGTCATTGCTCGCCTTGCGTGCCGCGACCGTATGACGCCGCGGCAACGGGAGCCGGCGGTGCAATGCGTGACGTCGTGGCGATGGGAGCACGTCCGCTCTTTCTTCTGGACTTCATCGGGACCCGTCCTCCGGATCAGGAGGTCATTGTAGGGCCGTGCGGCTTTAAAGGAGAGTGTACGTGCGGTAAGTGTACGCGCATGACCAGCGGTGAGCGTATCGATCTCATCGTGCGGGGCATACACGACATGTGTCGGGAGATGGGCGTTTTCGTAGCAGGCGGCGGGTTGTCCACATCGTTTAGCGACATCGTTCCGGCTGTTGTTGCATCCGTGATCGGGAGGCTGGTCAGCCGGAAGCCACTGACCAAGCCGGCCAAAAATCCCGGTGACCGTTTGGTAATTCTTGGCGGAACAGGAAGCGACGGTAACGATACGCTCTATCGTGCCGGGCTCGTGGAAGAGATGCGTCCGGCCGTAGCTCTCTTTGAAGAAGAAAAAGCCACAATGGAGGCCGCGCTTGCTGCTGTTGCGACGGGCAAGATAAACGCCTGCTCCGACCTGGGGGCAGCCGGAATCGGTGCTGCCGTGAGCGAATCGGCGCGATTCGGTGGACTGGGGGCGCGGGTCGACTTGACTGCTGCCCCTGTTCGTGAAGAAGGGCTGAGCCCGGAAGAAATACTCATCTGCGAAACGCAGGCGCGCATGCTCTTCCAGGTGGCCCCCGAGGATGTAGAAGAGGTCCTCCGCGCGGCACGGTCCGCTGGTGTTGAAGCAGCCGAAATCGGAGAGATAACCGAAGGTTCGGCTGCCGTCTTCAGCTACGACGGACACGAAGTTGCGCGCATACCACACCAACCACCTGCGGAGCTGTTTGGCTCGCGATAGATGTACAGCTTCGTAGTTAAAAGCGGCTACGGTACCGCAGCCCCATCGCGTTCCCACTTGGGTTTTCTCCAAGAGGGAGCGGGGGTGCCCGAGCTACGCGAGGGCAATTGCAGCTCAAGGGCGAACTTTCGGTACCGTCCCGCTGCTCGCGCACTGAAGAGCACGAGCCACCGGCGCTCCTTCCGGGACGCAGGGGATACCTGAAGAGCATGGACGGCCTGGTAACGTTCGAGGGGCCGCGTAAGATCGGTTCTGGGCTCTACGAACGTTACCCCACCGTCTTCGGAGACCCGAAGCTGGAGTCTCCCCTCCTCCACTGCCAACAGATAGAGCCGCCCTGCACCGTCACGCAATATGTGAGGGCACTCCTCGGCCCACACCGGGGTGGATAAGACAACGAACCCGAGGGTCCAGATGATGCACAGAGAACACAGAGAAGGCCGGCGGTTATCGGTGCGGCCATTGCCGCGGTCATCGTCAACGCAACTGTTTCCCACGTCGGTTTCACCCTCCTTACCTAAAGAAACGGGGGGGAGTTACCGAGTCCTTGGAAATTCTCTGTGCGAGACCGACCTATACCGGCTGAATTGAGCGGAATCGCGCCGCTCACCGCAAGAGTAAGCAGCACAAGAGTACGGTGCGTGATCGTACCGAACAAAGGCCGCCCACCATAGGGCGGGCGGCCGAACCAACCGACGACCCCCGGAGGCGCATGCGCGCACTTCGAGAGCTTGGCCACCGTG
>PWGF01000290.1 GCA_003554375.1 Spirochaetaceae bacterium | reverse complement strand
CCCGCCCGACTAGATAGAGTATGGTTTCCGCGTACGCGATGATGATGTTCACCGGGAGCCGCCCTGCCGGCGGAAACTCCAGGGTAGCCTCCTCGGCGTATGAAGTCACCAACTCCGCTACTTCCCGCGAAACGCGTTTTCCGTCCACGGCCAATAACCTCGGTGACACCCATGGTACTACATTTTCCCGAAGACGTGTAGGATAGAGGCGTGAGTACATCCGATAACTCGATTCAATCGAAGCCGTCACCGTTTGACCTTATCTACCGTGATGAGAGGATTGTGGCAGTGAACAAGACGGCGCCGGTTCCCACGAGCGGGAGGACCAATCGAACACGCCGATCCACCGGGCGCGGCCCGGCCGGTACTGAGGTTGAACATGCCAACCGGGCGCGCCGGCCGGTTGGAGATGCCGCCGCAACGGAGCTGAGTAACCTATCACTTGTGGAGGCGGTCGCCGCGCAGCTCGGGCAAGTCTATCCGGTCCACCGCTTGGATACGCCCGTAACAGGCGTGATTGTCTTCGCTTGTACGCGCCGTTTCGCTGCAGAGCTTTCTTCAGATTTTCGGAAACAGCGGGTCAGAAAGGCGTATTGGGCTTTGGTATCCGGCGTTCCTGCGTTGCCGGAAGGCATGGCAGAAGGCTATCTGCGGCATGACCGCCGTGCGAACAAGGCCTGTCTCTGCGATTCAACCCACGATCAAGCGCGGTACGCAGCCATTCACTACCGAACACTGCTCACGCTCGATCGGTACACGCTGTTGGAAGTTAGACCTGTCACCGGCAGGACGCATCAGATCCGCGCGCTACTGGCCTCCCGAGATCTGCCGATTCGAGGGGACGTGAAGTACGGCGCGCGCCGACCTAACCCGGACCGGATGATCGGCCTTCACGCCAGGTCGATCACGTTCCCTGAGCGTCGCGGACTGTCGACGCATTCGCTCGTAGCTCCGTGCCCACACGAATCTCTGTGGCAAGTGATAGCTTCCCGTGTGCACGAGCTGACCTGAGAGCCGGCGCAACCGCAAGAGGCCGTGTTCCACTGGCCGCCAGTGTACGGCGTTACATTGCGTCCGGAGGCGCCGACTGAAATAGGACTGCGCGGAATCCACGGTAGCGCTTCCGCCGCTTGCCGCTATGTCCTGTGAGCCGTGACTCGATGCGCCCTATCTCGTTTCCTCTGCCGGCAACAATGAGCGTGCCGCCGCTTTCGCACACGCGGTCCCAGAGAAGGCTTATGTCTTGGAGCCAAGGAGTCTGTGGCGCAGGTCGAACCGGCAGCATGACCGTTGCGCCGGCCGGAACCGGCACATCGCTCCAGTTGACAATAACGCTGCTTACGAGGTCAGGATCAGAAGACGGACCGGCGGACGCCGGACGGTTGTCCGCCCCGGCGGGCCCGTTTGATTGCGAACGGCGGTCCTGCCCGAACGCTTGGCTGAACTGTGCCCGCACGTTATGGCGAGCTATTCGGAGACTCAGGACGTCGCGCGAAGCCAACACGAGTCGGGTCCGCGCTACGCGGTGTCTTGCCCCCATTTCGCGGGCCCTTTTTTCGCCGGCGCCCGTTTCGGTTCGGCCTCCGGAAGCCTGTTTGCTCCTGCTTCCGGGATGAGCCGCGCGTGCGAGGCGAACCGGGAGATGTCCCTGTCCGGGATCAAGACAGATGAGAGTACGGACGTCCGAGCGCGCGTATTCTGTGGACACATCCTCTTCGGACGGAACTGCATCCCCGGCCGGTGGCCCGCTTTCATCCTGCGAACCGACGTCGGAACCGTTCCCCCCGTGGCTTCTGTTCTCAGATTGGTGTGGAGAAAGCTCTTCCAGCGCTAATCGAGCCAGGAGAACCGTATCGTGCGAAGGCTCGTCGAACTCGGGGAGCCCATGAACCACATCCAACTGAACTCGGCGCCCTGCAACCGTCGTTGAGACACCCCGGCTTCTGAAGTATTCCGCTGAAGGAGGAACAAGTTCCGGGGCAGCAGCTACTGGGTCGGAGCTCAAATAGAACCTGTCGGTGCCGGCGGCAGCGTCAAACGCGCCGGTGTCGGCGACAGCGCCATCATCCACGGCGGTGAACACGTAAGCAGTGTGATCGGCACCGCGTTCGGTCTGGTGGAACGTTGCGCCTTTATCCTGCAGAAGCGACTCAGTATCCTCTGCAATCGGCTTCACAACCACCAGCCCTACTACGCCTTGGCCTGAAGCATGGGCAATTGCGGAGGCTATGATGGAGTTCCGGACCGTAAGGCCGGCTTTTGCCGGTAGGTTGCACAGAACCAGGTCCCAGCTCCCGTATCCCAGGCCCGGACCCGAGGCTACCCTATCCGTGGCAAGAGCGGATATTGCATCGGTATTTCGCAAACCAGCTTCTCGAGCGTTGTGGCGTGCTACGCACACCGCAAGCGCATCGCGATCCAGCATCCGAACGTGCGCTTCAGGACAGCGTGCAGCGATCGCGAGGCCAAGTGTCCCTACCCCACACCCAAGATCGAGCGCGGTACACAGTGTACCGGCATCCAGATCTACTGAACGCGATACCGCCTTCAGGAGAAGCATGCTGCCCCGGTCCACTTGGTGGCTCGAGAAGAGTGCGTGAGAGAGCCCTATGCTTGTCTCGGTTCCGGCAAATCGAAGCGGTACTCGACGGTGAATGTAGGTGGTAACGTCCGGACACTCCATTCGCATAGTCCTCCGTGTGGGCTGGTGCTCCACGTAGGTGAACGGCACAGGCAAGCTATTCCGAACGGTTTGCCGGGCATTTAGTAAACCCGGGTGCCGGCCGGCAAGACGGAGTCCGGGCTCAGTAGTACGACCTGCCCGCGCTCGTCGTCGCCTCCCAGAACAAGACACTCGGACACAAACGCTCCAACCTGTTTCGATGGCAGGTTCACTACGGCGATCACCTGGCGCCCAATGAGGTCCTCGGGTGAATACCGATCCGTAATCCGAGCGCTCGCCGAGCGTATGCCCAGCGGTCCCAAGTCCAACCGCAAACGGTGCGCCGGATGGCGCAGGCGTGTTGCATGTTCCGCATGAACGACGGTCGCGACGCGCATGTCCACCGACGAGAATTGCTCCGGAGTGATACGAGAAGTGTTGCTACTGTCCATCACATCCAGTTCGCCTCCATCTCTTGTTCCCGAACCTTCTGGCAACAGCGTGAAGAACAGCGCGAGACAGACCCGTGAAACGCCGAGGGCGGCAAACTCGCCGGCGAACACTCCCATCACTAGAAGCGCTACCGCCAAGAGAAGGATAGCGCCAAGAGCTCCCCATCACGCAATCGTTCTCATAGAACCTCACCTATCACTCTTGAGCTTCCTCTCGAGGTAGTCGCTTGCGTTCGCGTTCGACGTCGTTTGCTCGATAGCGTCTATTGGTCGAACAGGACGCTCACTGACTCACCCAGATGTATGCGCCGAATAGCCTCAGCGAAAAGCTTCCCTACTGAGAGCACGGTCACCTTATCCGGCAGCTTCCGATCCGGACAGTGTACCGTGTTCGTTGTGATGACTTCAGAGATCGGAGCGTCCTCGATGTACCGGCACGCCGGGCCGCAGAACAACCCGTGCGTGCATGCAACGCGAATATCCTTTGCCCCGGCCTCTTGGAGAGCTCGTGACGCCTCAGCCACCGAGGTTCCTCGGCTGATCTCGTCTTCGAATATGATGACGTTTTTGCCTGTGACGTCGCCAATCATATACGTGATCTCTACCTCCGAGTCGCTTCTGCGTTCCTTGTTGATGATGGCGAGGGGCATCCGGAGGCGAGAGGCAAAACTGCCTTGGCGCTTCTGCTGTCCCAAATCCAGAACAGCAACGGTATTCGACAGATCCAGCTTCTGTTCCAAGTAGTTGACGATAACCGGCTCGGACAACAGATGGTCCGCCGGTCGCGAGAAGAAGCCACGTACCTGGTCCGAATGGAGGTTCATCAGGAGAAAGCGCGAGGCTCCTGCGGTAACCAGTGCGTCCGCGAACAGCCGTGCCGCGATCGATATCCGGGGCTTATCCTTCTTGTCCGAGCGCGCGTATGAATAGTGCGGGATAACCGCAGTAACGCGCCGGGCGGAAGCGTCTCGCAACGCATCGCAGAGCAGCATGAGCTCGAGAAAGCTATCGCTGGGATTGGGATAGAGCGACTGAACGACGAATGCATCCTTGTTGCGAACCGACTCTTGGATCTGTACGAAGATGTTGTCGTTTGAGAACTTGTGAAGCTCTACTTTGCCCGGCGAGATGCCCAGCTCCGAGCAGATTTCGTGACCGAGCGGAGCGTTGGAGTTCCCTACGAAAACCGCGAGATCATCCCCGAATGTCGACATGTAACATCTCCCCCTGGCCTTATCCCTGACCTAACCTTACCTGACGCCTTCCCCACTGGAGGGTCTGGCTGCAGAGGCCGCCGACTCTGCCTGCGATACTCTACATATCAGAGCCGCTCGCGTGAGTCAAAGGGCCGGCATAACGAATTCCTGCCCTGGGGGCCTTGTAGGCCTGTCCAAAGCACGTTACCCTAAACGGTACAATCTGAATCGCGGTAGCGAGCCACAGCTCTTTGTAGACTTACGTCCGAGGGCTATTGTTGTTCGGCTGTTCCGCGATGTAGAGAGGTCATATGACTATGGAGATACGAAAAGACACCGTGGTAACGATGGACTACACCTTGAAGGACAGCGAAGGGGCCGTTCTTGACACATCTCAAGATCGTGGCCCTCTCACCTACCTTCACGGTGCCGGGAATCTGATCCCGGGGTTGGAGTCGGCCCTAGAAGGGAAGACTGAGGGTGAGCATGTTGAGACAGTGCTGCCGCCTGAAGATGCCTACGGCGAGCGTGACGAGGGCAAAGTCTTCGCCGTCCCGCGCGAGAAATTTCAGGGTGTCGACGACATCGAGCCGGGGATGCAGTTCCAAGCTCAGATTGACGGACAGGGGCACATCATCACTGTTCAGGAAGCCGGAGAAGAGAGCGTCACGGTGGATGCAAACCATCCGCTTGCCGGGATGCAGCTTACCTTCCAGGTGGACGTGCGCGATATCCGGGAAGCTACTACCGAAGAGCTCAGCAACGGTCTTGCCGAGTCGTCCGAAGACGAGTCGTCCGAAGACGAAGAGTAAGAAAGCGAAACCCTTCCGCAGGATTACGTGTCAAGCCCGGATCGAGCCTTCCGCTCGGCGGACCGGAGCCATCCTTCGGGGCCCCCATACAGCGCGTGACGCGGTCCGGCTTGAACGCGTTCAGCCCGGTGGGTGTGCAGCCTGAAGTGGTGGCAAGCGGCGTGCGGTTCCGCGACTGCCGTTTCTGCCCGGCAGGCGGCGTGCGGTTCCGTACGTAAGGGGGCGCACCCGACCGGGCACTTCTCATCGCCGCCCTCCGGCGGACCGTCGCTTTCCTTATCCTGACAGCCGAGCGTACCAGTCCATGCCTTCATTCTTCAGCTCGATTATCCCACGTTTCTCAGCCGCTTCGGCGAGCTTCTTGAACCTTGTATAACCGAAAGCCCGATAGTCTACATTCCGCTCTTTCATCGCTTTGCTGATTGCCGCAAACGGCACCGGACGCCCGTCCTTGCCGCTCATTTGAGCGACAACGGAGCGTAGCGTTGCAAAAGGCTCGTTGTGGTCGAATCGCGTGTTGCGAGAGGAATCCGAGAGTGTGAGGACCAAATCGTTGTCGCGTGGCACAATCGATACGTAGCCGTGATCGCGTGCGTCCAGCACAAAGGCTTTCCAACTACGATACCCAAGCTTGGCCTCGTCGAAGCTCTCATTGAGGAGTTTAAGCCGAATCTTCGCGGGGCCGAGGGTTGGCGTCTTCTTCTGTTGTCGCATCATCTGAACGGTTTCAGCTAGCAGGCCGAACGCCCGATCTCTTGTGACCGGAACCTCTCCGCCGTTCTCCACTCCGCCTTCGTCGCCGTCATCCGCCGAGTCATCGAGGACGAGATCGCGATAGTCCTGAAAGGAGTCCGCCAAGGCGAGGAGATCTTCGCTCGCATTCTTCGAATCACAAAGCACAATACTGCGAGCCCCCCGTCTCCGGATGGAGACGACGAGCGGGCGGAAATCAGTGTCTCCCGTTACCAGGATATAGGTAGATATGTGTGGATAGAGGAAAAGGAGCTCCATGGCATGGGTGACCATAGAGATATCCGAGCTATTCTTTCTGCCGCGTGGAATATGAACCAGCTGAAACGACTGTTTGGCGAGCTCTCCGTCCGATCCCTTCCAGTTTTTCCTGGTCCAGTCGGCAAACGCAAACGATACGGAGACGCGGCCATGCCGTCCCGCGAAATCCATTATGGACGACACCATCTGTGCCGCTGCGTTGGGTGCGACGTTCTCCACGTCCCAGAGGATCGCTACGTTCGAGTCGTTTGAGTCAGACATTTCCTGTCCCACCTTCCTGTTTCCTTACGTCAGGGTACATGTACTCAGGATTCCGGCACCGGCGTCCTCGGATACACGTTCTGAGTGGCGCGTCCGCCACTGCTCGCGACTTGCCAAGTGCATTAACCCCTTCACAGAGAGCATACGCCCAAAGTGCGTAGGTGT